>CACZSM010000317.1 GCA_902783815.1 uncultured Ruminococcus sp. | reverse complement strand
CGCCGCTTACAATGCTTACAAGACCTGCTGTGCTTTCATTTCTCTTTGAAAGATAGGTTTCGTAGGAATTATACACTGCTTTTGTCGGGTTGTTTTCGATAAACTGCTTAGCGGCAACACTCTGATATACGAAGTAACCTCCGACAGCACCTCCGGCAACTACTACCGCAGCGGTAATACCAATTGCAAGACCCTTTTTTGATTTTTTCTTTACTGGCTGTGACTGGAATGAATGGTCAACAGGCTGATTGAACTGTGGCTGAGTCTGCTGTACTGGCTGACCGTACTGTGGCTGTTGGTTGTATGGAGCCTGCTGTACCGGCTGAGCGTATTGTGGCTGTTGGTTGTATGGAGCCTGCTGTACTGGCTGTTCATACTGTGGCTGCTGTATAGGCTGTTGAAACTGAGGTTCGCTATTTACTGATGTCTGAGTAAGGTCTGCTCCACAGGAACTGCAAAAGCGCTCACCCTCGGTGCAACTTGCACCACATTTCTGACAAAACATAGTGATCACTCCTTTGAAATTTTAGGCAAAAAATTATTTATTCCCTACAACAACTATTATAACACATTCTTCATCTTTTATCAACTGATTTTGCCTTTTTTTTTCCTCTGGTGCGGTCATGTGCGGTCACGCACCTCAGGTGTGTTGACGAAAAATGGACTGTGTGATATAATTTTAGTAATAAAAAAAACCGGAGGTCGTATGAAAAATTATCTGATATGCTACTTTATACTAAGACAATGTCTTTTTGAAACTCTGGAGGATGACCTTTCTGAACTGCTGAAGGAAATATCACCGGAGCTTTGGGAAAATCAAAATGGAAAACCTGAAAATATGATTGTTTATGAGCAGTGGAAAAATGTTATTGATTCCGGGAAAATGTCCGCAGATGATGTACGGAGTTCAATTATAAGCGCACTTGAATGCTGTGGCTTGTCTCTTGAAAAAACAATATCACATCTTAAAAATGCTGATATGAGTTACTATCTCTCTACAGCCTCTGAAATGGCTGATGAACTATTAAATGAATGGAGTGTTTGAAATGTTGTTTATCCAGTACCCGAAATGTACGACCTGTAAAAAAGCAAAAAAGTGGCTCGATGACCACGCTCTGAATTACACCGATAGAAATATCAAGGAGGATAATCCGACAAAAGAGGAATTGTCTGAATGGTATAAAATGAGTGGTCAGCCGCTTAAGAAGTTTTTTAATACGAGTGGTATGCTTTACCGTTCAATGGAGCTTAAAGATAAGCTGCCGTTAATGAGTGATGATGAAATGCTTGAATTGCTTGCATCAGATGGTATGCTTGTAAAAAGACCTCTGGTTATATTTGAAAATAAGGTTCTTATAGGATTCAGGGAAAAAGAATGGGAAAGCGTCCTGATGAGTGGTAACTGATATGAATGATTATCTTCCGATATGCAGAGATGATATGAAAAAGCGTGGCTGGGACTGTGTTGACTTTGCATTTGTAATAGGAGATGCCTATGTAGATCATCCCTCATTTGCGCCTGCGATAATCAGCCGCGTACTGGAATCTGCCGGATACAGGGTCGGCATAATATCACAGCCGGACTGGAAAGATCCGGAAAGTATAGATATCTTCGGTGAGCCAAGACTTGCTTTCCTTATATGCGCCGGGAATATGGACTCTATGGTAAACCACTACTCAGTATCAAAGAAAAGACGGGCAAAGGACTTCTTTACACCCGGAGGAATAATGGGAAAGCGTCCGGATCATGCAACTGTGGTATATGGGAACCTGATAAGACGGAAGTATAAGCGCAAGCCGGTAATAATTGGTGGAATAGAGGCAAGTCTGCGGCGTATGGCTCATTATGATTACTGGGATGACTGTCTTAAGCGGTCGGTGCTTCTGGATTCTCAGGCGGATATATTATCTTATGGAATGGGCGAGAAATCAATAGTAGAGATCGCCGACTGTCTTGCCGGAGGCATACCTGTTGAGGATATCACATTTGTAAAGGGCACTGTATTCAGAACCAAAGATACGGAAGCCCTTGGAGAAGCCCTGATACTCCCGTCATACAGTGATCTGTGCAAAGACAAGCTGAATTATGCAAGGAGCTTCTACATACAATACTGCAATACAGATTTTATCTCAGGAAAGAGGCTTGCAGAGCCTTATGAGGGTGGTATATATGTTGTACAGAACCCAATGTCGCCTCCGCTTACAACAGAGGAAATGGACAGGGTATATGCTTTGCCGTATATGAGAAATTACCATCCGGTATATGAACCGCTTGGGGGAGTTGATGCCATCAAGGAGGTAAAATTCAGTCTGATAAGCAACCGTGGATGTTTTGGCGGATGCAGTTTTTGTGCGCTGACATTCCATCAGGGGAGAATAATACAGGTAAGGAGTCATGAATCCATACTAAAGGAAGCAGAGCTTATCACGCATGACCCGGAGTTCAAGGGCTATATACACGATGTAGGAGGGCCTACAGCTAATTTCCGCAGACCAGCCTGTGATAAACAGCTGACGAAGGGAGTCTGTACGAACAGACAATGTCTTTTTCCAAAGCCATGCCCCAATCTCAAGGTGGATCACAGCGATTACCTTGATCTTCTTAGGAAACTGAGGTCACTTCCGGGAGTAAAAAAGGTATTCATAAGATCGGGGATAAGATTTGATTACCTTATGGCAGACCCGGATGATACATTCCTGCGTGAGATGTGTCGTTTTCATGTCAGCGGACAGCTTAAAGTAGCGCCGGAGCATATTTCTGATGTTGTGCTGAAAAAGTTAGGGAAGACTGAAAACAGTGTATATCAGGCGTTTTGCAGGAAATACGAAGCCGTAAATAAGCATCTTGGCAAGGAACAGTATCTTGTGCCGTATCTTATGTCATCGCATCCCGGTTCAACGATGAAGGAAGCCATTGAGCTTGCAGAGTATCT
>CACZSM010000316.1 GCA_902783815.1 uncultured Ruminococcus sp. | reverse complement strand
ATGCTTTCAGGGTACATATCATGACCTGAAAGTCTTTCCCATGCAAGCTGCTCCCATTTTGTACCTGGTCTGCCGTAATTGCAGTATGGGTCGATAGATATCCCGCCCCTCGGAAGAAATTTGCCCCATACCTCTATATACTTAGGATCCATCAGCTTTATGAGGTCTTTCATAATGATATTCATACAGTCCTCATGAAAGTCCCCATGATTTCGGAAGCTGAAAAGATAGAGCTTCAAGGATTTGCTTTCGACCATCAGCTTATCCGGTATATACGATATATAGACAGCAGCAAAATCCGGCTGTCCCGTGATAGGACAAAGGCTTGTAAACTCCGGACAGTTGAATTTCACAAAGTAGTCATTATCCGTATGCTTGTTTGGAAATGTTTCGAGTACCTCCGGTGAATAATCCTGCGGATAACTAACCTTTTGTTTGCCGAGCAGACTTATACTGCCTCTTTCATTTTCTTTTCTGCCTTCCATTGTCCGTTGACTTCCTTTCGTAATATTTCTTAAAGAGCAGGATCCTTTATTCCGTTTGCAAGGAAAGCTGCGGCTCTGTCGCGGCAGGTACCACATTTTCCGCATGGACGGTCATTGCCCTCATAGCAGCTCCATGTAAGCTCATATGGTACACCGAGCTTCAGACCTATACCAATGATATCAGCTTTGTTTTTACCAATAAACGGAGCTTCTACACTGAGCTGTTTGCCGCTGCCGAGATGTATTGCTGAATTTATGGCTTCATTGAATTCCATACTGCAATCCGGATAAGCGTTGCCTGCCGCATCATCCATATGCGCGCCGTAATATATCACACTGCATCCGTTTGAAAGAGCAATGCTTGCCGCTGAGGACAAAAATAATCCGTTTCTGAACGGCACATATGTCGAAACAGGCGAACCATTTGTTTTTGCGATCTGTTCCGCATAGCTTTCCTCTGGTATTTCCTTGTCCGAACACTGCAAAAGTGAGCAGTCGGAACCCTCAAATATAACCGAAAGATCAAGCTCCCTGTATTTTACTCCGTAACGGGCTGCAATAGTTCTTGCAGCCTCAATCTCTTTTATGTGCTTCTGACCGTACCTTACGGATAGCGCAAGTACATTTTCCGCTCCGTATTTATTTACAGCAAGCGCAAGACAAGTCGTACTGTCTGTACCGCCGCTGAATAAAACCAATGCTTTCATATTTGCTCTCCTCAGACAATTTCAACTAATTTTTTCAGACTGTCATCACTCCGGAATTTTCCTCTGAAAACCGTTGTTACAGTTTTTGCCGGAGTATTTTTTATACCTCTTGCCGTCATACAGCTATGACATCCGCTTATTGCAACAGCAACATCCTCTGTTCCGGCGGCTTCTGATATTATCTCTGCGATATCTCTTCCAAGTCTTTCCTGAAGCTGTAATCTTTTTGCTGCCATATCGCATATCCTTGCGATCTTGCTAAGTCCAAGCACTCTGCCGTGTGGTATGTACGCTACATTGACCTTCATATCATACATCAGTGCAAGATGATGCTCACAGTAGCTGAATACCGATATATCCTTCATTACTACCGCACTATCCTCATTATCATTTTCCTCTGCCGCAAAGGTCTTGCCGAACATCTGCGCAATTTCGTGATTACTGTAGGCAGTACCCTCCAAAACCTCCTGTATCATTCTTGCCACTCTTTCCGGCGTTTCACGCAGTCCCTCTCTTTCCGGATCCTCTCCGATAGCTTTAAGCAGACCTGCAACATGATATTCAATTGCTTTTATATCCATATTTTCAAACTCCTCTTTTCTGGGGATCCCAGATGAATTTGTGCATCTGGAGCTGTAGGCGTACATTATTCATTTTGTAATCCGTCATATATGAAACGATATCAGCAGGATCTATACTGCCGAATACCGGACTGATAAAAACATGACAACGCTCTGCAAGACCGTATTTTCTGATAACCTCTCTTGCTCTTCTGAGATCGGATATACTTCCGCTGACGAATTTTACTGTATCATGTTCATTCAGCAGTTCAAAGTTATCAAGGCACATCCTGCTCTCCATTTCACTGCATGGAAGCTTGTAATCCATTGTAAAAACAGGTCTGTACTTTGTATTTGCAGGAATTTTTATTGGTATGCTGCCGTTTGTCTCTATCTCGACCCTGCATCCCTGTGATATCAGAATATCAGTAAGCTCATAGACATCCTTCTGAAGCAGCGGTTCTCCTCCTGTAAGAGTAACATTTACCGCGCCTGTTTTTTTAACATAGTCTGCAATAGCCTGAGCAGACATCATCTCAACAGGTACATCTGAGCTGTTAGCCCATTTTGTATCACAGTATGAGCAGCATAAATTGCATCCGCGGAAGCGTATGAAAACCGCTATCTCTCCGCTGTGAGCGCCCTCACCGTTTATACTGACGAATTTTTCAGCAACAGGAAACATCTCAAATCACCCCTTTCTGAATACTGCACAGTTTTCCGGCGTTTCATAGACTGTACAGCTCAGCATCGGCAGACCTTTTTCTTCAAGTATGTTAAAGAAGTATTCTGCAAAATTTTCGGCGGTCGGACGAAACTCTACTTCCCTGAGAGAAAATCCCTCTTCCGACAGAGCAGTAACAGTAGTGTTTTTCAGAGATCCCTTTTCAAATATCAGAGTATGGTCAAAGGCATCCGCAAGATCACGGAGAGCAGCTTTCAAGTCACCGAAGTCTATGACCATACCTCTTTTCTCGCCTGACTGTACAAGCGAGTCTGCTCCGGCTTCAATTTCAATTATCCAGCGGTGCCCGTGAATATTGGCACATTTGCCCTTATATCCATGCAGGAAGTGGGCGCTGTCAAAGGCAGCGGAGGTTTTCAGAGTGTGCATATTGATATCACCTCAAAAAAAATAAAAGCATCTGCAAAGCAGATGCACCATAGCATACAAATCAAGGGCAGAACAACAACATTCCATGCCGCCGCAGATCGTACAGCCGCATAAGAAGTAATAATAAAGAAAAACAGCCCTGGTTTTGTTTAATGACAGGATGGTGCAAACGAACTGTCATGGTCTGATAATTAACCCATACTATTATATACCCTGTTTATCATTTCGTCAACGCCTTATATAACTTAATTTACTTCCTGTATTGTATTGTTGTGAGTTTTGACAAAACAGAAATTGTGTGCTATAATTTCAAAACGGTTTTCTAAAATGGGATTCTCTGAAAACCGGGACATGAATCAGTTTGCATCCGTAAATTTTTTCGCAGGCGAGGCGGAAAGCCGCAGTAATACCGTATTTGACAACCAAGCATACGGGAATATTGACAGCAGAATGATCGTGAAGGAGGTTTTCAGAGGTTCCCTAATTATATGATCAGGAGTTTATGTTAATATGAAAAGAAAAATTACATCCGCTGTTCTTGTCTCGGCTATACTGTGCCTTGCTGCCGCTGGCTGCGAAGAACAGGTACCTTTGTACAGAGAGGATCCTTCATCTTCACAAAGCAGCACGCTCGAAACCTTTAATCTTGAAAGATCGTCGGAAAACAGCTCAGACGAATCAAGCAAAGCTGAAAGCAGCATAGATAAAAGCAGCACGAATGAAAGCAGCATGGATGAAAGCAGTTCAGCTGATATCCAGAAAATGCCTGAGCTTTCCGGTAAGACCCTGCAGGAAGCTAAAAAAATTATCAGCGATATTGGTCTTATAGCTGTGATCGAAAATGAGTATAATGATACAGTCAAAAAAGATATAGTTATAAAGCAATCCTTGACGACCGGTACTGAATTTAAAAAAGGCGACAGTATCACTGTTACAGTCTCACTTGGAAAAAAAGAAGAGAAAAAACCTGTTGCCGTTACAGAAATAAAACTCAATACCCATGAGATATCAATTAAGGAGGGTAAATACAGCAGTATCTATGCTACTATCTCCCCATCTGATGCCAATGACCGTAATTTCACCTGGTACTGGTCAGATGACAATATTGTTGATGTATCTACTGACGGCACTATCCATGCAAAGGCTGTAGGCAAAGCAACAATTACCGTGAAAACCCCTAATGGAAAATCCGATTCCTGCGAAGTTACAGTTATTCCTCTTCCGGAATCTGAGAAGCCTCTTTTCCGTGAGGGCGAAAATATAGTGAAATATGATACGGTGCCGGATACCGACAAGGTTTATGATGAGATTGATGCCCTGTGCGAAAAATATCCGGATATTCTCGATCAGGAAATAATAAGCAGAAGCGAAAAAGGCAGCAGTATAAGATGCCTCACCCTCGGAACAGGTGATAAAAAGGCTCTTGTAGTATCCGGCATACATTCAAGGGAAAATATTACTATAAACTTCACTATGAGATGTATAGAGGAATTTGCTGAATCATATGTAAGAGACAGAGAATACTGGGGATATGATGTCAGGGAACTTCTGTCTGAATATACTCTCTATTTCGTGCCGATGTGCAACCCGGACGGTCTTGATATATCAACAGCAGGCGCTGAACCTCTTATCGGTTATGATGATTTCGACCACGATGCGTATAAGCTCAATGCAAACGGCGTGAATCTGAACAGGAACTTCCCGTTCTACTGGTATGAACAGTATTCGGAACAGACACTTTCTCCGGGTGATGAACAGTATGCCGGAGACAGCGCCGCAAGTGAAAAGGAAACTCAGGCAATTATCAGCCTTTGTGACGAAAATGACTTCCTGTGGATGCTTGATATGCACATAGTCGGAGGCGGAATATACTGGAGGGATTCCGGAAACGGTGAAGTGACGGATGACTGGAAGCTGACAAATGCTCTTGCAAGTAAATGCGGCCTGCAGACATTTGAAAATACTACGGATATGGCTGATTACAGCGGCGGCCTCGAAAACTGGTTCAGATATTCCTGTGACAGACCAGGACTATGCGTGGAACTTGTTTCAAACCAGGCTGCAAACTCTGTCGCAACCTACAGGGAACTTAACGGCATCTTTGAAAGGGCTGTTGACTGGGATAATACTAAGTTCCTTTTCCTTGAGGCAATGAGTGTGATCTGATTCTATGTTTTACGGAAATTTTGACTAATTATTATCAAATTGTAAATTCGGTGATTCAGCTTAAGGAAATATTGATTTTTTAATGAAAATGTGGTAGTATATTGTCAACATATGATGCTGAGCATCAACAGGAGGTGTTAAGTATGCTGGGTATTTGGTTGACAGTTATAGTCGTTGCTGTTGTCATTGAGGTCGCTACACAGGTTCAGCTTGTTACGATCTGGGCAGCTTTGGGTGGAATAGCGGCTCTGATCGCTGATGTCTGCGGTGTTGATCAGACAGTGCAGGTCATTGTGTTCTTCGCTGTTACCTTCATTATGCTTGCACTGACAAGACCTATAGTCAGAAAAATGACAGGTAAAATGTCTAATGTCCCGACTAATGCGGATATGAATATCGGCAGGGTCGGTAAGGTCACTAAGATCGTTGATAAGAACAATGGTTTGTTCAGAGTCAATGTGGCAGGTGCGGATTGGTCGGCTGTTATGCACGATCTTACTGTGCCGGAGGTAGGTTCGTCAATACTCGTTGAGCGTATTGACGGTGTTAAACTCGTTGTTACATCCGCTTGACGGATAAAATGAGAAAGTGAGGTATGTTTTATGGAACCAGGTGTTGTTGCACTTATCATTATCGGAATTATCGTCCTGATAATCATTGTTGCAAATATTAATGTTGTACCGCAGTCTAATGCCTATGTAATTGAACGCTTCGGTACTTTCTATGGTGTATGGAGCAATGGCATACACTGGAAAGTCCCCTTTATGGACAGGATCGCAAGAAAGGTGTCACTCAAGGAACAGGTCGTTGACTTTGAACCACAGTCCGTTATCACCCGTGATAATGTTTCAATGAAGATAGATACCGTTGTGTATTATCAGATCACCGATCCGAGACTCTATACCTACGGCGTTGAAAGCCCTATTATGGCTATTGAAACTCTCTGCGCTACAACACTCCGTAATATCATTGGTGAACTTGAACTTGATAATACTCTTACATCCCGTGATAATATCAACTCAAGAATAAGAGAAATTCTCGATGAGGCTACAGACCCATGGGGTATCAAGGTAAAGCGTGTTGAACTTAAAAATATCCTTCCGCCGCGTGAAATACAGGCTGCCATGGAAAAACAGATGAAGGCAGAACGCGAAAGAAGAGCAAGAATCCTTGATGCAGAAGGTGAAAAGACCAGTCAGATCCTCGTTGCAGAAGGTCATAAGGAAGCCGCTATCCTCCGCGCAGACGCTATCAGGGAAACAAAGATCCGTGAGGCTCAGGGTGAAGCTGAGGCTATCCTCGCAGTACAGAAGGCATTTGCAGACAGCTTGAGAATGTTGAATGACGCCGCTCCGACAGACAGAGTAATCGCTCTCAAGAGTCTTGAAACATTTGCTAAGGTCGCAGACGGTAAGGCTACTAAGATAATTATACCGTCCGAAATACAGTCAATGGCAAGTCTGGCAACATCTCTCAAGGAAATGGTTGTTGACAGCAATATAGATACTACCGATACTCAGCCGGCAGGCAGCTCTGCACCTGGTGTTTCGGCAGCAGTCGATTCACAGGCATCTCTCAGAGAAAGAGCAAGACAGGCTCTGCAGCAGAACGCTCCGAGAGTGTAAAATGCGGCAGTGAATAAATGATTACGAAAAAGCAAGGTTGAATTATGAAATCAGCCTTGCTTTTTTTGATGATATATAATAAAATGTATAGTAGGGTTCCTGTTTCGGAACTGTAATTTCTTAAAGAAAATGGAGAGGGATTATTATGTCAGAGCTTAAAAAAGTAGCTGTTATAATGGGCAGCGACAGCGATTTTCCGACTGTGGCCGGAGCAATAAAAACACTTGATAAATTTGGAGTGCCTTTTGAGGTTCATGTCATGTCTGCTCACCGCACCCCGGAGGCAGCTGCTGAGTTTTCTTCAAAAGCCCGTGAAAACGGCTTCGGCGTTATTATCGCCGCTGCAGGAAAGGCTGCTCACCTTGCAGGCGTCCTTGCTGCTCATACTACTGTTCCGGTAATCGGCATACCGATAAAGTCATCAACTCTTGATGGACTTGACGCTCTTCTTGCAACTGTACAAATGCCTAAGGGTATCCCTGTCGCTACAGTGGCTATTGACGGGGCTGATAATGCCGCTATACTTGCTGTTCAGATGCTCGCTCTTTCAGATGACAAACTGGCTGCAAAACTCGCTGACGAAAAAGCTGCTATGAAAAACGGAGTTGCAAAAAAAGATCAGGCTATACAGGATAAGGTAAATGAGCTAATTAATGGTTAAGGAGAATAGCTATGTCTGAATTGCACGATGAATGTGGTGTTTTCGGAATTTTTAAATCAGATAAAAGTACCGATATCGTTGAGGAAACTTATCTTGCGCTGTATGCTTTGCAGCACAGAGGTCAGATAGGCGCAGGTATCGCAGTTAATGACGGCGGAAATATTAAATACTATAAGGGCTTCGGCATGATCCCTGAGGCTCTGCCGGAAAAGGAACTTCTCAGACTGGGAAATGGTAAAATGGCTCTTGGTCATGTGAAATACTCCTCCGGTGAGGCTGTCGATCATGAGAATTTAGCTCCGCTTGTAATGAGGTATATGAAAGGTCAGCTCGCGCTTTGTATGAACGGCGCACTGACTAATTATCATATGCTCCGTGATGAACTTAATCAGGGCGCGGCTATCTTCCAGTCTAACGGCGATACGGAAATAATTGCATACCTTATCGCAAGAGCAAGAATAGATACCGGTTCTATAGAGGATGCTGTGGATAAGGCTGTGGGCAAACTCAGGGGCGCTTATGCACTGGTTATCATGTCGCCTGAAAAAATGATAGGCGTCAGGGATAAAATGGGTATCCGTCCGCTGTGTATCGGCAAACTTGGCGAAAGCTATGTGATAGCATCTGAATCCTGCGTTTTCGACAGTCTTGGCGGCGATTTTATCAGGGATGTCGAACCGGGAGAAATGGTCGTTATTGATGAAAACGGTCTGCACAGCTATAAAAACAGGTGCGGCGGTGAAACTCATTTGTGCCTTTTTGAATATGTGTATTTTTCAAGACCTGATACCGTTCTTGACGGTGTTTCCGTTGCAAAGGCCAGACAAAGAGCAGGACGCCTCCTTGCAAGACAGCATCCTGTGGATGCGGATTTCGTGTGCGGCGTACCGGACTGCGGAATAGAATCTGCTATCGGCTACTCTATTGAATCCGACATAAGATATGCGACCGGTCTTATAAAAAATATGTATATCGGAAGAGCTTTCAATAACAGAAAAAGAAATTCTGAATATCTTATGAGAATAAAACTTAATGCCCTTAAACATAATGTTGACGGTAAAAGAGTTATTGTTATTGATGATTCTATCCTTAAAGGCAGAACAAGCAAACATATTGTTGACCTTCTGAGAAAAGCAGGCGCAAAAGAAGTACATATGAGGATAGCCTCCCCTATGTTCAGAAATCCCTGCTACCTGACAAGCGATACTACTCCTAAGGAGGATCTTATCGCTTCAGATATGTCCGCCGAGGAAATATGCAGATATATCGGCGCTGATACTCTCGGCTTCCTTTCAGTTGAAAGTCTGCCGGAGATCGCAAAGGAATGTCGGCTTGGATTCTGCGACGCCTGCTTTACAGGCAATTATCCGCTCGATGTTTCAGATACTTCAAGAACTGATAAATACTCACAAAAGATACAGATTGATCCGGAGGTATGATTATGAAAAGCTATAGTGACAGCTATAAGGCAGCAGGCGTTGATGTGACAGCAGGATACCGCTCTGTGGAACTGATGAAGCAGTATGTCGCAAGAACAGTGACAGAGGGAGTTATATCCGGTATAGGCGGCTTCGGCGGTCTGTTTGAAATAGATACAAAGGGTATGGAACATCCTGTACTGGTCTCCGGTACGGACGGTGTCGGTACTAAACTGAAAATAGCAATGCTCCTCGATAAGCATGATACTATCGGTATTGACTGCGTTGCTATGTGTGTTAATGATATTATCTGCTGCGGAGCAAAACCGCAGTTCTTCCTCGATTATATCGCTATCGGAAAAAACTATCCGGAAAAGGTCGCTGAAATAGTGTCCGGAGTTGCAGAGGGCTGCGTTCAGAGCGGATGCGCTCTCGTCGGCGGAGAAACTGCTGAGCATCCGGGTATGATGCCGGAGGATGAATATGATCTCGCCGGCTTCTCCGTAGGCGTTGTTGATAAGGCAAAAATACTCGACCCTGAAACTCAGAAGCCGGGTGATGTGATTATCGCTCTGAAATCCAGCGGCGTACATTCAAATGGCTTTTCACTTGTAAGAAAAGTATTTGATATAAACGAAAATACCGTAAAGGATCATTACGATGAAATAAACGGTACTCTCGGAGAGGTACTTCTGACCCCTACAAGAATTTATGTAAAGGCAATACTGAAACTCCTTGACAGCGTTAAGGTAAAATCAATATCTCATATAACCGGCGGCGGCTTCTATGAAAATATACCTCGTTCACTTCCGAAGGGTATTGCAGCATCTATAAACAGAAGCGATGTTCAGGTACTTCCGATATTTGATCTTATCGCAAAAAAAGGAAATATTCCTGAAAGGGATATGTTCAATACTTTCAATATGGGTGTCGGCATGACAGTCGTTGTCGATAAGGCTGATGCTGAAAAAGCAGTTGCTGTCCTTAATGAAGCCGGCGAACAGGCGTATATTCTCGGAGAGCTTGTTGAAAGTGATGAGGGCGTAATAATCAATTACTGATAAGGAAGTTTATTTATGAAGAATATTGTTGTGCTTGTTTCCGGAGGGGGAACAAATCTTCAGGCGCTTATAGATGCTCAGGAAAACGGCATTATAAAAAATGGAAGGATAACTTGTGTGATATCCTCAAAGCCTGGAGTTTATGCTCTCGAAAGAGCAAAAAAACATAATATCCCTTCAAGAGTTGTCGCAAGAAAAGATTACAGCGATGCTGTGGAATACAGTAAGGCTATCCTTGCGGCGCTTGATGAAGAAAAAGCTGACCTCGTGATCTATGCCGGATTTATGACTATTCTTGATGACCTCGTTGTAAAGGCATATCCGAATAAGATGATGAATGTGCATCCTGCACTGATACCGTCATTCTGCGGAAAAGGCTACTACGGACTTAAAGTACATGAGGAAGCACTGAAAAAAGGAGTTAAGCTGACCGGCGCTACTGTACATTTTGTGACTGAGGTATGTGACGGAGGTCCTATAATATTGCAGAAGGCAGTGGAGGTCGGTGAGGATGATACTCCGGAGATCCTGCAAAGAAGAGTAATGGAGCAGGCTGAATGGAAAATTCTTCCGCAGGCAGCAGCTCTTTTCTGTGAGGACAGACTTGAAGTACGGAATGACAAAGTTTATATAAAAAAATAAAGGAAGGTATCAAAATGGTTGATCTGAAAAAAGAAATCGCATCTACTACCTACCCGGGCAGAGGTATCATTATCGGCAAAAGTGAGGACGGCAAAAAGGCTGTTATCGGCTACTTCATTATGGGAAGAAGTACAAACAGCCGCAACCGCGTATTCGTTGCTGAGGGTAAGGATTTGAAAACTCAGGCTTTCGATCCGTCACTACTTGTTGACCCGTCACTGATAATCTATGCTCCTGTACGCACACTTGAAAATGCAACTGTCGTTACTAACGGCGACCAGACCGATACTGTCAGGGATTTTATCCTTGAGGGCAAAACCTTTGAGGATGCTCTGCGTACAAGAACTTTTGAGCCTGATCCGCCAAACTTTACTCCGAGGATCTCCGGTATCCTTGAATTCGCAGACGGTGACTTCTCCTATAAGATGTCCATACTGAAAAGCAATGAGGGCAGAGAAGAGTCAGTTCTCAGGTTCTTCTATGAGTATGCTCAGCCGATAGCAGGCGAGGGTCACTTTATCCACACATACCGCTGCGATGGCAACCCTATACCTTCATTTGAGGGTGAACCTACTCTTGTTGATATCAAGGGTGATATTGATACCTTTACTGAAAGCGTATGGGCAGCACTCAATGAGGATAACAAGGTATCACTTTATACAAGATTTATCGACCTGTCAACAGGTGAGTTTGAGGACAGGATAGTAAACAAGAATAAATGATAATAACGGGAGGATAATAAAATGGCAAATGAAATAGAACTTAAATACGGCT
>CACZSM010000315.1 GCA_902783815.1 uncultured Ruminococcus sp. | reverse complement strand
TTTTTTTGAAATAAATCTCTTTTTAACTTTAACGTATGAGACTGGTGAAATGTGCGGCTGAAAACGTAAACTTTCTATGAACATATATACTTAAAATGAACTCGACAGCCCATTGGGCTGCCTTTCAGTTAGTATTATGTGGTTCTGCTTGATTATCGTTTGGAATATTGACGTTTTGGGCAACTCAAAGGCTGTCAGAGAGATCGTTCTTTTTGTTTATTACGTCTTTGCTAAGGATTTCCTTTGCTCTTTCGGGTTCCTCAAACAAAGGACTGTGCGCTGAGTTTTCAAATGTGTAGAAGCCTTTTATATCAGCCTGAACAAGCTCGAAATATTCTTTCTGAAGCTCATAGTCTGTGGTCATGTCATATTTACCTGCTAATACATAAAACGGTATGTCAAGCTGTTTTGTCACATCTACTGCTTTAAAATTTCCAGATGAAATTTCAGCCTTAGAAACAAAAGACTTTCCTCTCCATATGTTAAGCCTTTCTTTCTGTGTGAAATCGGTCATTTTAAGAGTCGGAAAAAATATCCCTGTAATCACAGAGTCCATATTATGAAGTGTTCCGACGCCGTTTTCGTGCATAGCCTTATCACGTGTCTTGGCAAAATATGAGTGCATTTCCTCGCTCGACATATCAGGTTCACTGTTTTCATCGCTGAACAGATCGTAATACTGTTTCATTTCAGATACCATCTTTTTATTGCCGTCTTTTTTATACTGTTCAAGCATATAGTGGTATGCCTTTCTTTCTGACCTGATCTTATCAACGCTCATGCCCATAGCTATGTAAGCTTCGTATTTCTCAGGATATTCTGCAGCCAATTTCAATGCGATCGTTGTGCCGAAAGAATGACCGATAAGGTATATCTTTTCCTGATCAAAACGTTTTCTGAGATAGTCTGTAACTTCGACAGCGTCTAATTTCATCTGCTCAGAGGTAATAGTTTCAAGCGGCAGATCAGGATCGTAAGACAGGGCAGTTCCTCTGTAGCATAAATAGCATACAGTGAAGTACTCATCTATTCCTGTAGGGTATTCATATTCCATCCAGTATTCAGGGATACCAGGACCGCCGCCCAAAAACAGTAAAACAGGATTATCTGCTTTTGATCCCTTTATTACCATTCCGAGCTTTGTTCCGTTAATGTCAAGAAATGTTTTTTCACAGACTTCTGCATGATTGTTATTTGTTATTCTTCCTCTGCTTGGCGGAAACAGGATGAGCATAAGAATGAATAGTATTATAGCTATGATTGTAGATATTATCAGTATTTCCTTTATTATTCTTTTTAGTTTTTTATTCATTATAGTACGAGAACGGAACTCCTCCGGAAGCATTTTCAACTGAATCATACCAATAAGCCTTATTATCATCAGCCATGAACTCTATTGTACCGCTACCGTTTGAGTATTCTATCGTATTGCTCATGTTCGAACCATCTCCTGCATAGCTGACAGATTCCTTTGTGCAATTGTTATATGTCACAGTAACTGCCTCGGTAGTTGATGTAACATTACCGCTCATCGTCCATACAGAAGAATCAGCAACATTGCCGCTCCATGTTATTACTATTGAAGCCTGATCTGTGCCGATGCAGGAAACATACATCATAGCTCTGCCGTTAGAATAGTTGCCTATGTAATTCATCATTGGGTTCTGCTGACCGTCTGCCTGAACTCTGTTATCCGGGTAGCAGAATTGATAGCCGGAATAGTAAGTTACCGTATCAGGTCCGTTTTCGGTCGTTACAGGTTCAACAACAACTACCCAGCATTTAAAACCTTCAAGACTTGTTCCCTCTGTAACGCTAACGATTTTTGCACCAGATCCAGCCAGTTCTTTTACGTTGCTTACAGCTGTTTCACGGTCTATGCCTATACTTTCAGAATTGCTGGCGGTGGAAGTGCTTTCTTCCTTATTGCTATTAGCACTTTCGTCTTTTGAAGCAGATTCAGATGTTGTCTGGGTTGCTGCAGTAGTTGTAACTGTTTCAGCAACGGTCGTAACTGCGGGTTTGCTCTCAGTTACAGTACTTTCATCGCTTTTTCCGCAGCTTGTAAGTGTAGCTGCGATCACGAGTGCTGTGATAATTGTTATTCTTTTCATTTATTATTTCCTCTTTCTTTCAGTTTAATATATTTATTACCCTTTTCAATGCTTCAGATAATGTGGCTTTTCACTCCTTACCGTTTATGTATTGTCATAATTATACCATAACCAAGCTTAAAAATCAATCTCAGGTGGTATAAGTAACCTTTGTATGTAGTTGATTTTGAAACGTGTAGGGTGTATAATAAATACATATTATTTTTATAAGGTGGAGACTATGAAAAAATTATTTGTAAAAATAATTATGACAGTATTGACAATAGGAGGTATAATATCATTTAAAGCTTATGCTGCGGATGTAGACTCAGTTTTGAATGATCCTGATTGGAACGATTATGTTGAACAGTCCATAGATATTGATAAAACTCCGGGACTTGTAGTTGCAGCAGTAAAAGGTTCGGATGTTGGTTTTAAGAACTGGGGATATGCAAATATAAAGGAAAAAACGCCGATGACGGAAGATACTCCCGTACATATAGGCTCATGTTCAAAAGCTTTCACTGCTCTGTCAGTCCTACTTTTGCAGGAAGAAGGAAAGTTATCAATAGAGGACAGTATTTCCGACTACATTCCATGGTGGCACGTTACATACAACGGACAGGATGCAGATATAAAGATATGGCAGCTTCTGAATCATTGTTCAGGAATTCCCAATGTAGCAACCATGGCAAAGTATCCTTTAGGAACAGATGCAAACGAAGAGGAAGTTTCACGTATTGCCGAAAATCTTGAACTTGTATCTGCACCCGGTGAAAAATATGAATACTGTAATCTGGGCTACTGTATTCTTGCATATCTTACTGAAACTGTTAGCGGTATGCCCTTTGATGAATATGTTGTGAAAGAGATAATGCAGCCCATAGGTATGACACACAGTGGATATGATTTGCCTATTGCTCAGGGGTATGAATACTTCTGGGGAAGACCAATTGCATATGATGACGTAAATCCGAAAGGGACTGAGGGGGAAGGACTTGTTGTTACTACTCCTTCAGATATGGTTTTATGGATGAAGGCGCAGATGGGACAGCTGGAACTGCCATTGAATCTCGCAAATGCAATTACTGCATCTCATGAAATAATACAGTCTCATCAGTCAAAGGATGAACCTAACAATAATTATTTTAACGGATGGAATACTGCATCAGACGGAGTATTGAGGCATTCCGGAATGAATCCTAATTATACGGCACGAGTAATAATTGATACTGAGAAGGATATTGCCGTATTTACAGTATGCAATTCTACAGCGGAAACGCAATATTATGCTGCAAGATAATGCTATCTTATGCTCTTGGGAAAAAACTCTGAGCTATTTCCTGATATAGAGCGCAGCGAAATGTTTAAATGTGATATCCTTGCATCGGTTCTGTCCTGTGTAGTTGCTGCGATATTTCTATTTGTCATTATAATGTTTTTCACTCAGAAAAAAAGAATTGCAAGGAAAGTAAATATTCCGAAAAAAGAGAAAACTCTCCTTATTATCCGACTTATACTATTGATTCCGATGTTGTGTCTTTCTATAGTGCTTCCTTACATTTTCGGAGCAATAATGGGTTATCCAGGATTAGGGTATTATGCAGTCTGGGCATGGGGAGGCCAGTCAGCGATCGTATTGTGTTTGATACTTGATGTGCTGATACTTTTCCTGCTCATAACAAGTATCGCAAGATATATACGCAGAAAGAAAGCCATAAATAAGATTTGATATTATGATAAGTGAGGAGGCGATTAAATGAACGAATTATCAAAGTACCTTTGTCTTCTGTTGCGTCATCAGCCGGAGAAAGCTGAGCTTGACTTGGATGATCATGGATGGGTATCTGTCGAAAAATTAATAAGCGGAGTTAATCTTCATAGCAACTATAAGATTGATCGTGAACTTCTGGAACAGATAGTTGCTGAGGATGATAAAGGTCGCTACAGGTTTGATGAAAAACATGAAAAGATAAAATGCTGCCAGGGACACTCAATCTCTTGGGTCGAGCCTGAGCTGAATTACTGTGAACCGCCTCGGTTCCTGTATCACGGAACGACAACAAAGGCACTTGAAGCTATCGAAGAAAGCGGAGCAATAAAGAAGATGAAGCGCCACGCTGTACATATGCAGGCTGATATAGACAAATCTTGGCAGTCCGCAGAACGCTGGCATAAAACTCCTGTAGTACTGAAGATAGCAGCTTCAGAAATGGCACAAGACGGATACACGTTCGGAGTAACTGAGAATGAGGTCTGGTGTGCTGAGGAAGTACCTGTGAAGTATATTTGTGATAAGATATATAAATAAGGAGAAGCATAATGCAGCTGAAATTACTGCCACAAAACTCTGAGGATAAACTAATAGCGGATACCATAAATGAAGAGGCTTTCCCCGAATGTGAAAGG
>CACZSM010000314.1 GCA_902783815.1 uncultured Ruminococcus sp. | reverse complement strand
GGCACTGCGCCGGTGGGACTTGACGGGAAGATAAAAGAATAGTATAATTATACAAGATTCGACAAGGAGGAGTCAGAATGAATAATCTGGAAATAAAATACTACAGTGGCTATATCCGTAACTGGAAAAAACTTTGTTCCGAACTTGATATAAGCGATTCCCTGAACCGCATTGAACGCGAAAATGAGATCATCAAAAAAGCATACCAGAGATGGGAAATGGAAATGATGGATCATATTTATGGTATGTTTGCTTATGCTTTGTGGGATGAAAAGAAACAAAAACTGTTCATTGTAAGGGATCAGGTAGGTCAGAAACAGATGTTCTATGCTGTGGCAGAGGGAAAATTCCTGTTTTCCGGAGATATCAATGAGATCGCCGCAGATGAACACTACAAGAAGAAGCTGAATAAGAAAATGCTCCAGCAGTACCTTTTTTATGGATATCCTATCGGCGAGGAAACCTTTTATCAGGGTATTTCCAAGCTGATGCCAGGTCACTATGCAGAATGGGACGGGGAAAAGGTTACAGTAAAACGCTACTGGATGCCTGTTTTCGAGCCTGATACAACAAAATCAGCAGACGAGTTTGCATCAGAACTTGAAAAAGTAATAGACGAGATACTCGGAGAAGAAAAGAACGATCCGGAATTCCCGTATAAGGAGTCATTCCTTTCAGGCGGAGTTGACTCATCATATCTTTTTGCGGCAAGTGATGCAGTATGCGCTAATACAGTGGGATATGAGGAATCCGGCTTTGATGAATCAGCTCTTGCAAGACATACGGCAGAGGTACTCGGAAAGGATTTCCGAGTAAAAATGATAAGTCCGGATGAGTATTTCGAGCGTATTCCTACAGTGATAGACAAAATGGGACAGCCCCTCGGAGATGCTTCAGCAGTTGCATTTTCGATAGGATGCAAGGCTGTAAAGGAACACGCAGATGTAGTATATTCAGGAGAGGGCATAGATGAATTTTTCGGAGGATATAATGCTCATAAGAATCCACTGCATGAGGGCTGGACATATCTCACCTGTTCGCATATAATGTCGGACGAGGTAGTAAAGTCGCTGATGCTTGACTATGATAATACGGTTGATATCCGTGAGCCAGTGGCAGCGCTCTGGGACGAGGTACAGGGTCAGGATGAACTGTCCCAGAAGCTGACGATAGATATTTCTCTGTGGCTTGAAGGGGATATTTATCTTAATACAGACCGTACAAGTACAGCCTGTGGAATTGAATTACATACACCGTTCAGTGATCTTCGTCTGTTTAATGCTGCAAGAAAAATACCGGGTTCATATAAGTTTATGAACGATCAGAATAAGTATGTTTTCAGAAAAGCAGCAAGCAGCAGACTTCCGGATGAGGTAGCATTCAGAAAGAAGGTCGGATTTGCAGTTCCGATAAGGAAGTGGCTCTCACAAGAGAGATTTAATCTTCCGATAAAGGAAAAACTGTTCGGAGAAGCATCAAAGAAGTTTTTTGACCAGAATGTGCTGATGGAGATGTGGGAGAAGTATATATCCGGAGAGGAATTCCTCTGGAGCAGGATATATGCGATATATGTTTTCCTTATCTGGTACGATTTGAAATTCAGATAAAGCTCCGGCTGCCGCAGTAAAAGGCTGCGGCAGTTTCTGTTTTGAAAAATATTGCAAAATTGCCGAATCGTACTTGATTATTTGTGTGAAATTGTTTATAATGTAGTGTATGCTGTATGAATGATAAGCAGGGTATTCTGAGAAAATGGGAGGTGGTAAGTGTATGAGTTCAGACCCTAACAGTCCGCGACAATGTAAAAATACTAAGGAACACATACATTTTCTGCCTGTGTTCCGTAAATGGAAAGGACGATCCCATTGGTCAGCTACTACAAGACCATTAACGGCAGAATAGAGGAAATAAAAGAATATGAGCAGGGATGCTGGGTCAACTGCGTTGCGCCGGAAGAGGATGAGGTACAGTATCTGCTTGATTTTTTTGATATACCGCCGGAGCTTCTCAGATCAGCTCTTGATGAAGAGGAATCTGCACATATCGACAGTGAGGATAATACAACACTTATAATAATAGATGTGCCTGTTGTCGAAAAGGTGTCCGGGAGCATAACCTACTCTACAATGCCAATTGGCATAATGATAACAAGAAACAATGTAATAACCGTATCGCTGAAGGAAAGTACAATACTTACGGAATTTGCAGAGGGAGTAGTCAGAAATGTAATGACAAACTTCAAGACCCATTTCGTACTGCATATAATGCTGAGAATGGCAACAAAATATCTGCAATACCTTAAACAGATCGATAAGATAAGCAGTAGAATAGAGCGTAGTCTGCGCCGTTCTGCAAAAAATCAGGAGCTGAATCAGCTGCTTGATATTGAGAAATCACTTGTATATTTTTCATCATCACTCAAATCCGATGAGATAACACTCGAAAAGATAATGAGGGGAAGATATATCAAGCTCTATGAGGAGGATCAGGATCTCCTTGAAGATGTGCTTATAGAGATAAAACAGGCTGTGGATATGGCAGCTACGCATCTTAATATTCTGAATGGAACAATGGATGTTTTTGCATCAATTATTTCAAATAACCTGAATGTGATAATGAAAATACAGGCTTCTCTTACACTGCTTGTATCCGTTCCGACGGTAATATCAGGTATTTATGGAATGAATATAGCCGGGGGAATACCTTTCGATCAGTGGTGGTGGTTCCCGATAGCAATATCTGCTGTACTTATGATAATCATGTATATTATACTAAAGCGTAAGGATATGTTTTAGTTCACAGCTATTCTGTATGGATCCTGCATTTTTGCCGGATCCATGACAGGGTAGTGTATATTTTTCTTATAGGTGTATGTGGGAGAGGAGGAATGATCTGTGAATGAAGAAATGCTGTACCATATTGCAATAAGACCTAAGGACGGGTGCAGATATGCCATACTTCCCGGAGATCCCGGACGGGTCGAAAAAATAGCCGTATATCTCGAGGATGCTGAGCCGCTTGCTCAGAACAGGGAATTTACATCATGGAAAGGTAAGATATGCGGAGAAAGCGTTATAGTAATGTCAACAGGCATAGGAGGCCCTTCTGCGGCAATAGCACTGGAGGAACTTGCTGATGCGGGTCTTGAAACAGCAATAAGAATAGGAACCTGCGGTGGTATGCAGCTTGATATAATTCCCGGTGATCTCGTAATACCAACGGCAGCTGTCAGAATGGACGGAACATCAAAGGAGTATGCGCCGGTGGAGTATCCGGCGGCGGCAGATTTCAGTGTAGTAAATGCTCTTGCAGAAGCCGCAGAAAGACTTGGCTGCCGGTTTCATACGGGTGTTATACAGAGCAAGGATTCATTTTACGGTCAGCATAGTCCGGAAAGAATGCCTATATACTATGAACTTGAAAATAAGTGGGATGCCTGGAAAAGACTTGGCGTTCTTGCGTCAGAAATGGAAACAGCGACACTTTTTACAGTAGGTGCTGTCAGGAAGGTAAGAATGGGATGTGTTCTTCATTCGCTGTGGAACCAGGAACGCAAAAGTTCAGGGTATTCTGATAAAGATGTATTTGATACGGATACTGCTGTCAGAACAGCTGTTGAAGCTATGAAAATCATTATAAAAAAAGACAGGGAAAGAAATGGAGAATAAGGGAAAAAGGATTATAGCGGTCGTAGGGCCTACTGCATCAGGAAAAACAGCTCTTTCGATAGAACTTGCAAAAAGACTTGACGGAGAGATAATATCTGCGGATTCTATGCAGATATATAAGGGTATGAAAATTGCAACGGCTAAGCCCGATATGGAGGAAATGCAGGGAATACCGCATCATCTTATGGATTTTCTTGATCCTGGAACTCAGTTTTCTGTAGCAGATTATGTTGAGCTTGCAAATGATACTGCAAAGGATATTTTCTCACGGGGTAAACAGCCGATATTATGCGGAGGAACAGGTCTTTATGTCAGGTCATTTCTGGAGAATGTCAGATTTACTGAGGAAAAAAGTGATCCGCAGCTTCGTGAGCAGCTGAATGAAAGGTACCGTACAGAAGGCGGAGAAAAAATGCTGGAGGAACTTAAAGGCTTTGATCCGGAAACAGCAATAAGACTTCACCCGTCAAATTCAAAGCGTATAGTCAGGGCGTTTGAGGTGTATTACCTGACCGGAAAGACGATCTCACAGGCAGTCAGGGAGTCGAAACAGAAGCCATTTCCGTATAAAATAGCGGCTGTGGGCTTAAGGTTTTCAGACAGGGAAAAATTGTATGACAGGATAAATAAACGAGTGGATATAATGCTTGAAAAGGGACTTATTGAAGAAGCAAAAGAGTTTTATTCAATGCCCATAGGCAGGACAGCGGCAGCAGCAATAGGGTATAAGGAATTGAAACCGTATCTTGATGGTGAGCTTACTCTTGAAGAGGCTGTTGAAAAACTAAAGGCAGCTACAAGGCACTATGCAAAAAGACAGCTTACATGGTTCCGCAGGGATGAGTACATAAGATGGATAGATGCCGATATGACGGATGATATCATTGCGGAAGCATTAAGGATACTTGAAAATAATTGATGTTGATTTTGTGTGTTTCATTTTGCGATAGCTGTGATAGAATGAATAGGTTGTGTGTGTAGGTTTTCACGATAGTAAATAAGGAAGGAGTCTGTAATGGAAAAGACAGTAATAATAAGAAAAGTAGTTGTCGGTATTATGACGGGGCTGATAAT
>CACZSM010000313.1 GCA_902783815.1 uncultured Ruminococcus sp. | reverse complement strand
GCGCAGCTATCCAGGCAGGCGTACTTGCAGGTGATGTACAGGGTCTTCTCCTCCTTGATGTTACTCCGCTTTCACTCGGCGTTGAAACACAGGGCGGCGTTATGACAAAGATAATTGACAGAAATACTACTATCCCGACAAAGAAGAGCCAGATCTTCTCAACTGCTGCTGATAACCAGACTCAGGTTGAGATAAATGTACTCCAGGGTGAGCGTGAGTTCGCAAAGGATAACAAACAGCTCGGTCTGTTCAAGCTCGACGGTATCGCTCCGGCAATGAGAGGCGTTCCACAGATAGAAGTAACATTTGATATAGATGCAAACGGTATCGTTAATGTTTCTGCAAAGGACCTCGGCACAGGCAGAGAACAGCATATCACTATTACCTCAAGCACTAATATGAATAAGGACGATATCGAAAAGGCTATCAAGGATGCAGAACAGTATGCCGCTGAGGATAAGAAGCGCAGAGAAGAAGTTGACAAGAGAAATGAGGCTGAAAACCTTGTTTATGCTGTTGAAAAGCTCCTCTCAGAAAACGGCGAGCATATCGCTGATGAGGATAAGGAAACTCTTAACAGAAAGGTTGCCGCTGTAAAGGCTGCTCTTGCTGGTACTGATATGGATAATATCCAGTCCTCTAAGGATGACCTCCAGAAAGCTATGTATGCAGTTTCAGAAAAACTGTATCAGGATGCGGCTGCTCAGGGCGCCGCTGCTCAGCAGGCTCCTCAGACAGACAGCAACGGCGTTTATAATGCTGACTTTACTGATGTTGAGGATAACTGATATTACAAAATCAAGGAACCACTGAATAAATCACGCCTGACGGCTCAGCACCTGTCTTGCTTGCATCTTTTCCGTCATCTTGCACCAAATTCGCTTGAAAACCGTCAGGTTTACGGCGCTCATTTGATACAATCTGACGAAAAACCTGTCTGCGCAATACAGGCACTGGATTTAATCAGTGTTTCCTTAAAAACCCGGAGGGGGAAACCGAATTATCGGTTTTCCCTTTTCGGATTGATTTTTAAGTCGGATTTTTAAATACCGGGAGTGGTACATTTGGCAGATAAAAGAGATTATTATGAGGTGTTGGGAGTACAGAAGGGTGCATCCGACGAAGAAATAAAAAAAGCATTCAGAAAACAAGCAAAAAAATATCACCCTGACCTTAATCCCGGCAATAAAGAGGCAGAGGCTAAGTTCAAGGAAGTTAATGAAGCATATGAGATCCTTTCTGATAAGGATAAAAGATCCAGATATGACAGATATGGATTTGCTGGCGTGGATCCTAACTTCGGCGCAGGCTCAACTGCCTATGGCGGCGGTAATCCGTTTGGTCAGGATATTGATATCGGAGATATTTTCAATAGCTTCTTCGGCGGCTTCGGCGGCGGTCAGAGAAGAAATCAGAATGCTCCAAGACGCGGCTCTGATGTTGAAGCAAGTCTTACCCTTTCTTTTGAGGAGGCTGCTAAGGGCTGCAAAAAGGAAGTAACATATCAGAATGTGGAATCCTGTAAGGATTGTAACGGAACCGGCGCGGCTTCCGGCACTCAGCTCAAGGTTTGCTCGGAGTGTAATGGTACTGGTCAGGTCATTGCTCAGAAGAGGACTCCTTTCGGTGTTGTGCAGACCTCACAGACCTGTGAAAAATGCCGCGGAAAGGGTAAGGTCATTGAAAAACCGTGTCCGAAGTGTTCCGGCGTGGGTAGGATCCGCTCTACAAGAACTGTTACTGTTACGGTTCCGCCCGGTATCGGTCAGGATCAGATCCTTAATATCGGCGGCCACGGCAACAGCGGCTATAACGGCGGTCCTGCCGGTGATCTTCATGTCTATATCTCTGTCAAGAAGCATGAACTGTTTGAGAGAAAAGGCGACGATGTATGGTGCGATATTCCTCTAACATTCTCTCAAGCGGCTCTTGGACATGAGGTTATCGTGCCTACTCTTGACGGTAAGGCAAGCTATCAGGTCCATCCGGGTACTCAGCCGGGTGATATCTTTAAGCTCAGAGGAAAGGGTATTCAGCATCTCAATTCCAAAGGCAGAGGCGATCAGTATGTCAGAGTCGTTGTTGAGGTGCCGAGAAATCTTACGGCAGAACAGAAAAAGATACTGAAACAGTTTGAGGATTCTTGCAGTCCTAATAACTATCAGAAACGCTCCAGCTTCTTCGATAAGGTCAAAAAGCTCTTTAACTGATTTTCTGAACGGGGGTTCTTTATGAATAAACTTAGTGTTTTTATGCTTTCTTTATTCCTTTGCGCATCCTCACTTTGCGGATGCGGTAATAATACGGCCTCCGATGATACGGATAATGAAAGGGTCAGTATTGTTTCCTCTGACGGCGGTATTGCTCACTCTGATGTGAGCTGGTATCTGCCGGAAAAGGAAAATGAGATCTCTCAGTTACTTACAGGCAGCGGCTGGCAGTTCCTTGACGGTTCTTTGCATGGTTCTCAGATAGATGAAGCCGACAAGGGAAAGATCAGGGGTTCATCGCTTTGGTTCAGAAATGACGGCTCTGCTGTCCTTACTTTTGATGGTTCTGATTATGATTGTGAATATCAGGTAGGCAGTGACGGTGTGGATCTGCATATCAGCGCAGACCCGTTCCCGGAGGAGCTTGCAAAATATACAAGTGATACTCAGCAGGAGCTTTTCCGTATTAAGTTTGTTAAAGACGATAAGTACGGTATTCTTATAGTGAGCGAAAAGGATCCTGTTTCAGTCAGGTTTTTCCAGACTATGATATAGTATTTTAAAATACAGATATATACACTGACTCCCGGTTATGTATGTCATAACCGGGAGTCAATGCTTTTTAGGAGGAAATGTATTTGAAGATTTGTAAACTTATATGTATGGTTATTATGTACTGTTTGAGAAGAAAAACAGCTCCTCAAACTTTTTATCGAGCGCTATGCACAGCAACAGCGCAAGTTTCGCGCTTGGACAGAACTGGTTATTTTCTATAGAGCTTATTGTCTGTCTTGAAACACCGACCATATCGGCAAGCTCCCCCTGCGATATTTTCTTTTCCGCCCTTGCTGCGCGGAGGCTATTCTGAAAAACTATCTCATTCATGAATGGTCACGCACCCGTTATAAACATTATGATACAAGCCAGAGATCCTGCGCCTACTACAAGTGAAGCTATCAGGTAGCCTATTTTTCTGATTTTTCTGAACTGGTAGAAAAATGCAGCGGCAAGATATGCGGTTATTATGGCTACAAACTCATAAAAGTGTCTGTGATTTATGGCGCAGAACACGCTGAACAACAAACACAGCACTCCTACAACCACTGCGCCGACACCAAAGGAATTATGATATATATTCTTTTCTCTTTCATCGAGGGTGTTTTTACTCTTTTGTTTATTCTGTTCAAGGATGACTTTTTTATCCAAATTTGCTCCCCTCTCTTTTTCCTTTCCTCTATCCCTTTATTATAATACCACATCTCTTACGAAATGTCAAGTATCCTTTACACAGCGGCGGCACGCCGCCGGAGGCACTCCGGGGAATTTTTTTTAAAAAAAGTGTTGCTAAAATCAAATCATATGATAAAATAATAAGAGGGACTTTTTCTCCCTTTGTCAAAAAAGGAGGCGGAAAAAAGTGTGGGATGCTGTAGTGTCTGCATATAACACTTTTATGGCAGTAATGATGACTTTCAGAACTTCCGATGTTCTTGATATACTCATTGTGTCATTTGTAATATATAATCTTATAAAGATCATGCGTGAAACAAGAGCTGAACAGCTTGTCAAGGGAATAATAATAATCCTGATCGCATTTGCAGTGTCAGAAATGTTCAACCTCAAAATGCTCAATAAGATATTTACATCTTTCTTCCAGTTTTCTGTGTTAGCTGTACTAATCGTATTTCAGCCGGAACTGAGAAGCGCACTTGAACATATCGGAAGAAGCAAGGTGGGAAAATATTGGGCAGGTCTTGCATCCTCTAATGTGGAGGAGGATAAAATAAAACAAATACATAAATGTATCAACTGTGTAGTAGATGCTGCAAATAGCTTCCAGAAATCAAAAACAGGCGCTCTGATCGTATTTGAGAAACAAACAAAACTCGGAGATATTATAGATACGGGTACAATAATAGATGCAGAACCGTCTGAACAAATGATCGGAAATATCTTTTTTAATAAGGCACCTCTGCATGACGGCGCAATGGTAGTAAGGGACGGGAAGATCCATGCCGCAGGCTGTATTCTTCCGCTGACAAAGAATAATAATATAAGCGCGGAACTCGGTACAAGACATCGCGCAGCTCTTGGAATAAGTGAAAACAGCGATGCAATAGTAGTTGTAGTTTCGGAAGAAACGGGCAATATCTCGATCGCTAAAAACGGAGTGATAACAAGAAACTATACAAGAGAATCACTCAGTACAGCCCTCGAAGAAGAGCTTATTCCGAAGGATAATGAAAAATCTGACAGGATACCAATACTCGCAGGCATGATGAAAGGAAAGAAAAATGAACAAAACAAAACATAAGTTCAGTATCGGAAAGCTGTTCTATAACGACAGATTTGTAATTCTGTTTTCTATCCTTGTAGCTTTCATAATATGGTTTTCAATATCGTCAACATCCCAGGAAACTATACTATATAATGTAGCGGAGGTGCCGATAACGCTCCCGGAGCTGAGTGATGACCTGAGATTCTTCTATAACGGAGAACTGAAAGCTGATGTCAAAATATCAGGCAATGCGATCATAGTAGCAGGAGTTACGGCTAATGATATCTATATCACCGCAAACGATACAAGCCATATAACAACTCCGGGATCCTACCGGGTTTCCCTTATACCAAAAAAAATGGGTATAATAACGGATTATAGCTTTGAACCTTCCGCTTCACAGTCTGTTTCACCATCAAGTATAGATGTATTTGTTGACAGGTACGCCGAAAAGGAGTTCTCTCTCACCGACAGAATAGATGTCGGCGCCCTCGGTACGGATATTTATGCGCCGGCTCCTAACCTCTCTCCTCAGACAGTTAAAATAACCGGAGCAGAAACCGTAATCAACCGTATAAGCGAGGTTGCCGCTGTCTATAATTTCGATAAGCCTGTTACTCAGACTACTACTATCGAAGCAAATATCGTAATGTTCGATGCCGCCGGAAATGAGATCTCAAATGAATATGCACAGCCGGAAGTAACCTCTGTATCTGCGACAGTACCGATACTCAGAATAAAGAATGTCGAGGTCGTACCGAATATCATAAATGCTCCGGATTCATTCGTACTGGACAATAATGATGTGATAATCGAACCTTCAACCGTAGAAATAGCCGTACCGGACGGCGCAGAGGATATTGACTCCGTTTCAACAGATGCAATAGATCTTTCAAAGGTCGATCTTGATAATAATGAATTTGTTGTCAATCTTATAATACCGTCAGGATTCAGGAACCCTAAACAGATAACGACTGCAAAGGTCACTTTCGATAAGTCAAAGATCTCATCGAAAAAAATAACTATCAGCAACTTTACGATCGTAAATCAGGTGGCGGATAAGAAAACAACAGTTTCTACAAAATCTATAGTGGTGACAGTCATAGGCGATACCGAACAGATAAAAAATCTCACTGCGGCAAATCTTACGGCAGTTGTGGATATGTCCGCAAGAAGCACCATCGCAGGAGTTCTGGAAATGCCGGTGACTATCAATATAAACAGCAAATTCCCGTTCTGCTGGGTAATGGACACCTATAAGGTGGATGTAAGTATAACGGATAAGGAGGAATCTTCCGCACAGACAAGCAGTGAAAACTCTGCGGCTGAATCCTCCGCGCAAAATTCAAGATAAAGGAGCATTGAAAATGGCAGTAGTAATAAGCGGAAAAGAAGTATCCGCAAAGGTAAGGGAAGAAGTCAGAAAGGAATGTGACGAGCTTAAGGCAAGGGGTATCGCTCCGGGTCTTGCAGTTATAATCGTCGGAGATGACCCGGCTTCAAGAGTCTATGTAAACAATAAAAAGAAAGCCTGCGCAGATGTGGGATTCGTTTCGGAGGAGTACGCACTCCCGGCGGAAACTACTCAGAAGGAGCTTCTCGCTCTGATAGATCAGCTTAACGGTAAACCGGAAATAAACGGAATACTCTGTCAGCTCCCTCTCCCGTCACATCTGGACGAAAAAGCAGTTATAAATGCAATATCACCGCTTAAAGATGTGGATGCCTTCCATCCTTCAAATGTGGGAAGAATAATGATCGGCGATTATCACTTCCTGCCTTGTACTCCTGCCGGAGTTATGGAAATGATACATAATGCAGGAATTGATGTAAGCGGAAAGAACTGCGTTGTTATCGGAAGAAGCAATATCGTAGGAAAACCTATGGCAATGCTGCTGCTGCATGAAAACGGTACAGTTACAATATGCCACAGCAGAACAAAAAATCTTAGGGAAATATGTGCAAATGCCGATATCCTTGTTGCCGCTGTCGGAAAACCGAGATTCGTTACCGCTGATATGGTAAAGGATGGCGCTGTCGTACTGGATGTGGGTATAAACAGGGACGAAAATGGAAAACTCTGCGGAGATGTGGATTTTGCGGAAGTGGAAAAAAAGGCTTCGTATATCACTCCCGTTCCCGGAGGAGTCGGCCCTATGACTATCGCAATGCTTATGAAAAATACTCTGAAAGCCGCAAAATTGCAGAATAATATCGATTGAACATTGATTTGCTCTGCCTTTTGACTCTATTATTTTTCTGGAACGGGGGATGAAAATGAAAGTGCCTTTTTCGCCGCCCGATGTGGGCGAGGATGAAATAAATGAAGTTGCAGCTGCTCTGAAAAGCGGCTGGATCACTACTGGACCGAGAACAAAGAATTTTGAAAAAAGGATCGCTGACTTCTGCGCTACCGATAAGGCTGCCTGCTTCGATTCCTGTACTGCGGCTCTTGAGGTAACTTTGCGTATGCTGGGGGTGGGAGAAGGAGATGAGGTGATCGTCCCGGCTTATACCTATACGGCTTCCGCAAGCGTTATCTGTCATGTCGGAGCAAAACCTGTTATGATAGACTGCGCGGAAAATTCCCTGCAGATGGATTACAGCAGACTTATCGACCTTATCAATGAAAAAACAAAGGTCATTATTCCTGTTGATATCGCCGGCGTTCCCTGCGATTACGACGAAATTTATGACGCCGTATATGCAAAAAAATTCCTCTTTAAACCGAACAGCCCTCTGCAGGAGGTGTTCGGACGAATAATTGTGCTTGCGGACGGCGCCCATAGCTTCGGAGCAAGAAGACAACAGCTTAATACCGGCGCCCTTGCCGATTTTACCGCCTTCTCCTTCCACGCTGTCAAAAACCTGACTACCGCTGAGGGAGGCGCTGTAACATGGAAAAGACTTCCTGGTCTGGATCCGGAGGAGCTTTACAGTAACTATATGCTCTATTCTCTCCACGGTCAGTCAAAGGATGCACTTGCAAAAACTAAAATTGGCGCCTGGGAATATGATATCATCGAACCTTACTATAAATGTAATATGACCGACCTGGCAGCGGCTCTGGGTCTTGCTCAGATAAAACGCTACCCCGCTATTCTCAAACGCAGAAGAAAACTTATTGAGTTCTATGACCGTGAATTAAGAGGTCTTGATGTCGCTATTTTACAGCATTATTCCGATAAGTTTACTTCAAGCGGTCATCTGTATATCGTTAAGCTCACCGGCCGTGATGAGGACTTCCGCAACAGGGTCATCGAACGAATGGCTGGAATGGGAGTTGCTGCTAATGTGCATTATAAGCCTCTGCCTATGATGACAGCCTATAAAAAACGCGGCTTCAGTATCCAGGACTTCCCTAATGCCTTTAATATGTACAAGAATGAAATAACTCTCCCTCTGTACTCGAAAATGACTGACGAGGAAGCTGGATATGTCGTTGACTGCTTCAAAAAAGCTATAAGATGAGCCTTCTGCCTAACAGTTGTAATGTAACAAATTGTAATAAATTTGTAATAAATATTGATGTGAAATTAAACAATAAATTGTGGAAAAAATAGAAAAAATATACAACATTTTGAATTTTTATTTTAGTTTATCCGCTTTTTTTGCGATTACTTTCGTTAAAATATACAAAAACAGGACGAAATGGAAAAAGAAAAAATTAAATTGATGCACTTTTTGCTTGCAATTTTGTAAAGAAGGTTGTATAATCAAGTAAAGGTAAGAGTGTGGAGTAGGTTCCCACAGTCTTATGAACAATAATATTTTATTATTTTATTTTGGGAGGAAGATTTACCATGCAGACAAAAAAGATCATTGGTATTGCACTTGTTGCTGCAATGCTCACATCTGCTGCAAGCATCAGCGCAAGCGCAGTTCTTACCACTGACAATGCAGAATCTGTAGGCGTCATCGGTTCATTCAACG
>CACZSM010000312.1 GCA_902783815.1 uncultured Ruminococcus sp. | reverse complement strand
TACCAACATTGATACTTCTACCAATAAAGAAAACGAAGTCAGCTTTATGGTGGGCAGAAACAACTGCGAAGAGCAGCAGCTTGTTTGTACCGATGAGATCAAGCCGGCAAAACTGAAGATCCAAAAAGAGCTTGACGAGTATCTTGAAGCATGGGGTACTCCGACATTCATATTCCGGATAAAAAAGATTGCTACAACTGAAAGCAATACCACTTATGAGCGGTATATCAGTATGCAGGTAAGTGATTCTACCGGAATGAAGGGGGAGACCGATTTTATCAATATCGAGCCGGGAACCTATGAGATCACCGAACTGAATGTATCGCGTTATAAGCCAAAAGCTCTTGAACTTGTTGGTGGCGACTCAAATAATACTACAATCGTAAGTTATACTCCGGATTTCAGAACTATAAGGATTATAGTTAGTGCGAATGGATGTGCTGTTGTAAAATACACGAATACGCTTGATTACTACGACAAATTCTCGCATACCGACCTGAATGTAAACAAGTTCAACGGCAACAAGGCTCTGTATGTTGAGTATAACAGTATTGTTAGTATCACCGGTGATACAGCAGAGATCAATAAGTCAGCACTTGATGCATGGTTCGTAAAGAGCGACGGCACCAGGAAAGAATTGTCTCAGTCTGAGAAGGAAGCGCTTCAGATCACCTATGTAAATCCCGGTACAGGTCAGGCAAAGGATGTTTTGTTTGGAACAAAATTCAGTGATGACACCGACAATAAAAAGCTGGTGATCGAAGACCCGGCACTGTTTGCAAATGGTGTTTATCGTCTGAAAGCAAATTACGGAGGACTTGAAGGAACCTTTGACATTCATCTTGATAGCATAACAAAGGATCCAATGCAGTTCAAAACATCTGTAATATTCCATGCATCATCGGATAACCTTTCGTACTATGAAGAAAACAACAAAAAGTATTCACAGTATGTCTTTACATTTACCGTTGTAAAAGATAATAGCACTGGAAATCTTAAGATCCACTCTATTATGCACAACGGAGAGAAGGTTACGCTTGATGATGTAAAGGCGATCATCAACAATACAAATGCTAACCTGAAGATCATTCAGACACATATCAATACTAAGCAATTTGCAAATGTCTGGGTTGGTTCCGGTGCTGTTATTCCTGCTTCTACACTTGAAGGAAGTATAGAAGCAAAAGTATTGGAGTCAGGCGGAAACGCTGTTCCATATACAGACAACAATACTATCGTCTATACTGCACAACTTTCGGATAAACCCTGACAGCTGAAAAACAAAAACAGGCACGATCTGTCAAAAGGCAGACCGTGTCTGTATTTTTGGTGTGTTGTACCCAACAAATAACCCCGCACCATACCAAAATTGAAGGAATCATATGGTAAGAGTCAAAACTTCATCGTCTTACTCAGGAAACCCTGAAAGAGTATAATAAACTCCAAGGAATATTTAGACAAAATGTACCCACCCAATAATCCGGCGTAGCATATCAAAGAAAGAAGAGGCCTGAAACAGACCTCTCATAAGAATCAAGTTGTTTTATAGGGCAGTACAGTATCCGTGAAACGGAATAGCCTGACAAGATAATCCTCCACATTCAGATCATTCATTTTAGCGCTTACCACCAAAGAGTAGAGCATAGCGCTTGATAATGCGTCCATGGGAGAATCCGAAAACAGCCAGTTTTTTCGTCCGACAACAAACGGATGAATGGCTTTTTCGGCACGATTATTGTCCATTGGGACATTTCCGTTCACAAGGAACATATAAAGATATGATTTCTCATTTATGGCATAACCGATGGCCTCGGCAAGATTGTTTTTGCCGCTCATCGGTAAGGGTGCAAGCCATGCGAAGAATTCTGGTTTCGGGAAACACGGCTTTTTTCTGTCTATTTAGGAATTGAAGTCCCGCTTATTTTGATAACTGTTTCAGACAGTCATTCTTCAAAATATTCAAGAGTGTTATGATAATATTTTTTCAGCTTAAAGAATCAGCTGTTAGCTTTTCCTTTTCAATGTAACTCAGATATTTAAGATCATTCAGAAATCTCAATAATCAATCGATGGCATCTTTATTGTCTTTGATCTTTTGATTTGCCATTTTAACTTCGTCAAGTATTACAGCATAATCAACATCGGTTTTGTTTCCTGTCATAGTAAAAGATAATATCTCGCTCTGATCATTTACAAGATAATTGCAGTTAATGTCATATTGGAAATGATTGCTTGCCAAATCATACAAAAAATCATACAATTTCTGAGCTGTCATTTCTTCATCTTCTTCTGAAATCGTAATTTCCATACTGATCCAGGATGGTCCATTCTCCAAATAATCATCAAGCTGTTCGATGGAACTCCATATATCTTCTGATTTACGATATTGGTATATCCTCTCATCAATGCCGATATCCGGATGACGGCTGCAGATATCATTTAATCGCTGTTCGATCTCATCCTTATATATTGTTTGCGGATAATCATCCTTTAATATCTTATTATCCTCAGAGATCATAGCAGTAAATGTATCACCTGTCTCGCACACAACGACATCGGATTGAAAGTAAATCTTTTCAAATGCCTGATGTGCAGGCAACTGTTCTGCTGCTCCGACCTCAAACTTAATCCCGTATTTTTGATCGAGCAAAGTTTCCATCGCTTTTTCATGGCTCTCCCACCTGACGACATCATTCTGCGATAAATCACATCCGGTAAGAAGTGAAAATAGCATAAGACTTACCGCGAATACTATTATTCTTGTAATTGATTTTTTCATTTTTTTCTCCTTCTGTATATTCATCCGATCGTTCTGATGTATATACTATCGTAAGTGTTTCTTCTATTATACACCAATAGTCGGATTTTTCATAGTCCGGTTATTATTTTTTCAGGGGCTGCCGCGTTTTAGGGCAACACCGCATATATCAAAAAATAATGAAGCCAAAAGAAAACACCCGACAACCAAGCCGAGTATGTCAGAGATATCTAGTTTTTAGTTCACAAGGTAAACCAAATCAGAGCGACAGAGATTTTCTGTCTGAAAAGAAACAGGACTCTTATTTCCGAAAACAAGGTTTAAAATGACGGCCTACAACCTTAAACTTCGTTTTCGCTTAAATTTTCTCAAAACCACAGTAAGAAATTCAATACGGTCGTTTTTATTTTGCGGTTACCCCTTGACTCTCACGCTGCGTGATAGGTTATAATATACACAGAGGTGATGAATATGAAAATGCAGATCAAGGAATTTGCAGAACTGGTCGGCGTAAGTGTGCGGACGCTGCACTACTATGACGAGATAGGACTGTTGAAACCGTCAGAGGTGGACAAGTACACCGGATATCGATTCTACGATAAGTCGAGCTTTGAAAGAATGCAGGAAATATTGTTTTATCGTGAGCTGGACTTCTCACTGAAAACAATATCGGAGATCATTACATCACCTGAACATGATAAGCGTCAGGCTCTTGCAGAGCAGCGTGATCTGCTGCTTGCAAAAAAGAAACATTTAGAGCAGCTTATCAAGGCAATCGACAGTTTAGAGAGGGGGGGAGATTTTATGACAAGTGAAAATGAATACGAAACACTCAGAGGACAATATGCTGAAGAAGTTAAACAACGCTGGGGCAGTACAAATGCCTACAAAGAAAGTATGCAGCGAACATCCTCATATTCCAAAGCCGATTGGGAGAATGCGTATTCAGCATTGGACGATGTACTATGCGGCTTTGCAGAGCTAAAATGTAATAATACTGATCCTGATGCCGAAGCAGCAAGACTTCAGGTAGAGAAGCTGCAGCAATGTATCACAGACAATTATTACAACTGCACAAAAGAAATACTTGCCGGATTAGGGCAGATGTATGTTGCTGATGAGCGTTTCAGAAAGAATATTGACAAGCACGGCAAAGGTACTGCGGAGTATATTTCTGTGTGCATAGAAAGGTACTGTCGTTGAATTGAAAAATCCTCCTACAAGTCACACGATGACCCGAAGGGATTATATATCTGATGGGTGCATAGTTGCTTTTCTGCGGACGAAGGTGTGACAGGATCAAAGCGTTGATGTGGGGAGGGGGAAGGCTTTCTGATTTTGTAGAAGTGTCTTGATAACGGCAATTTCAATGTACGAGGAACAAAACCGAAGTGCAGCAGATAACAGCCGAGCAATACACATGGCTGATGCAGGGGCTTTCGATTGAATAGCCAAAGGCGATAAAAAAGGCAAAAAGAAAGCCTGGTATCATGTAATTAAATACTCAAAAAGCCGCATAAACACTGGATTTTCCGATACATTTATGGTATAATGACAACCATAAGCCGCTTGTTACTCCTTCGGGAACAGCAAGCGGCTTGTAATTATTTATTATCTTTTTTCATGCGGTCTGTATGTTTTAATCAGGACTGCTGGTTTTTGTTCTTTTTCACAAGCACCGCAGCGACAATGATACCGCCAACAACGGCAATGATAACTATTATTATAATAATACCGTTATTGTCTGAACTGCCCTGCGTACTGCTGTTATCTGTCTTGGATCCATCATTTGCGCCGGTGCTGTTTTTGTTTTCCTGCGAAGTACTGCCGCTTTCATCCGCCGCTGAAGTTTCATTTTCAGATTCCGAAGCTGATGAACCCGGATTTGTCTTATACTTTACAAGAGGGGTAAGTTGATTTCTGTCTTCGTCGTACATCTCTATCTGCTTAAAGCTATCCTCAGTACCGTTGTAAATCACTTCTTTCAGGCTTGTACAGTTCTCAAACGCCGAACTCCCGATGCTCGTCACGCTGTCCGGGAGTGTGACGGAGTTCAGGCTTGTGCATCCATAAAACGCTCCCCTCTCGATGCTCGTCACGCTGTCCGGGATTGTGACGGTGGTAAGGTTTTCGCATTTATAAAACGCATTATCCCAGATCTCTTTCACGCTGTTCGGGATTGTGACAGAGTTCAGGCTTGTGCATTCATAAAACGCCTCCCTCTCGATGCTCGCCACGCCGTCCGGGATTGTGACGGAGGTCAGGCTTGTGCAGCCAGAAAACGCATAATGCCCGATGCTTTTCACGCTGTCCGGGAAGGTGACGGTGGTCATGCTTGTGCAGTTATAAAATGCCCCACCACCGATGCTTGTCACGCTGTCCGGGATTGTGACCTTATCTGCTTCGCCTTTATAACCTATCACTACGCGTCCTGCCATTACAAAATCGTCGGTCTGATTATTATAGAATGGTGTGTTATAAAACACATCCTTACCGATGTTTGTCAAGCTGTCCGGGATTGTGACGGAGTTCAGGCTTGTACATTCATAAAACGCCCCATCACCGATGCTTTTCACGCTGTCCGGTATTGTGACGGAGCTAAGGCTTGTACATCCATAAAACGCCGAACCACCGATGTTTGTCAAGCTGTCCGGGAGTGTGACGGAGCTAAGGCTTGTGCAGTTATTAAACGCCGCACCATCGATGCTCGTCACACCGTCCGGGATTGTGACGGAGCTAAGGCTTGTACAGTTCTCAAACGCAGAATAACAGATGCTTGTCACAGATTTTCCGTCAATAGCTGCTGGTATGGTCACAGATGATTCCGAACCTTTGTATTTGAGGATCATAACTGTTCCGTGGTTAGATACTTCATATTCGTAATCTTCGTAGGTATATTCTTCCGCAAAAGCGGTGATGCTTGCCTGAGGTATGACTGCCGTTGACATAGCCGCTCCTGCGCCTGCCGTCATAAGAACCGATAAAGCTATACTGCCGATTTTTTTCAGTAATTTTCCTCTCATTTTGACTGCCTCCGTAGATTGTTATTTTGTATAAACACTACTAATATTATACATAATCTATTGTGTGATGTCAAGAATTAAGTGTGATTTTTCTGGTATGCTGTTGGTTCCTGCAGTGTAAAATTAAAGCCGTTTTTTACTGCTTTATTCCCGGTTTTTTCGATTTTCTATTTCTTCTTACCATATGTTTTTTTATTTAAAAAAAGGGTAGCCGTGAGAGTGGGAGGTGATAAACTGTTAAGAGATGTCAGACCTGCGGCAAACAATTCAGTCTCAATGCCGAAATCCGTATTTCCAAGAACCTCTGATGCAATATCAAATATGCGCTGCTGCATTTCATTCTGAGGAGGAGTTGTTGTCTTTTCATTGATTGTCAGATCGGGCAGACGCTTTATATCCGTCTTACCGTTCGGAGTTACGGGCATTTCATCCATCTGCATATAAGCAGCAGGCACC
>CACZSM010000311.1 GCA_902783815.1 uncultured Ruminococcus sp. | reverse complement strand
TTCGTTATCATGTTCTGATAGCTCTTTACAGATATTATCTTCGGTCTCATGTCATTAAGAACTGAAATAAAGAACTCATATATTTTTCCTTTTAATGTATTCTTTTCTGCATCTTTCAGATTCTCTGCAAATCTGAGCATTTTACGCAGTCTGCGATGTACATATTCATCCATCTTAGAATTGACTTCTGCGGCAATTCCGGGAGTATAGCTCTTTTCGCAGAATATATACACCTCAGCCCTTTCAAGCTTTGACCAATTTTTCTTATCACTCAGAGATATTATCATCCTGAGATTTTCAGATTCCTCATCATTCATCAGGAAAACATAGTTCTTCCTGCCCTTTTTCAGAGTGCTTATGAGGTCGGATTTTACACAGATAGCACCTATAGACGCAGCCTCAGCCATAAGATGAGATCGTCCATCGTCATCATCATCAAAGGCATCCGTAAATATAAATACAGGCTTTTTTTTGTACCATACCGACTCATCTGCATAAATGCTTTTTGCAAGCGCAAGTGTTCTCTCGCTCAGGCATGAAAAATAATATTTCCTCCTTGTTGACGGTATGAAAGCCAGCTTGATCACAGGAATAAAGAATGTCAGAACATCCAATATGATCGCGCCGCCTGATATAGGCGCCGCAATATTCAATGCTGCAATAAGCACGAGAAACAGGTTCATCAGACCATATTCTTTTGTTCCCGGAACCATATCTACATGATTATATTTTGCATAGTCCCTGAAAAAACTCTCTGTATCACTCATGAATTCCTGGTAATCCGCATCCGTACTGAAGCTCTGCAAAGTATAGATAAAGCTGCTGCTCAGGTGCTCTACAAAGGTTTTTTTGCGCTCATTTTCCGTCTTCATAGGATCATAAACCTGTCCGGACTGAATATTAATTGTATCCGCATAATCTTCCTTATAGTACGACACTATAAGATTCATCGACAATATTGTTAGTATAAGGAATATAGAGAAAATCAGTATTTTTCTGCTCATAGAAAGTGATTTTATTGTAAAATTCGTGATAATCGTAAGAATTATGCCTGATATCAGCAAAACAGGAGTCAACAAAAATAAATTCATCAGATAATTCATATACATCATGACTCCATTCATTAAAGTTTGCTAAGATCAATATATCTTCCTATTATTTCATCAATATCATCTGAATCAAGATGGTTATTATCAAGCAGCGCCTGAGCCATCGCATCTATACACTTTCTGTTATTACTTATTATAGAAATTGCATTCTTCAATTCATCGTCAAGAATACGATTTATCCTTCTTCTTACATCTGTACCAAGCTCTGAATGCATAAGCTCATCATCACTTACTACTCCGAGTCCGAAATCATTTATCATACCATAGCTGCAAAGCATCGCCCTTGCCAGTCTTGTCGCTTTTTTCAGGTCTGAGGATGCTCCTGTGGAGATACCCTTCTCTGTTCCATAATAAACAATCTCCGCAGCTCTTCCGGCAAGCGATGTCCTTATCATACCAAGCATATCAGCCTTGTTATAGCCGAACTTATCCTCATTGTCGGAATTCTGCATATATCCACCGTATTCTCCTCTTGATACGATCGTAACATATGCAGGTCTTGAACCTGTCAGACGGCATACAAGCGTATGTCCGGATTCATGCCTTGCTGTGCAGAGCATTACCTCCTCATCCCAGTTCTTCTTTTCACCGCTGTTAAAGGATTCAAAGGCTTCATCAACTATCCTCTCGGTAACACAGGTACTTCCTGTTCGTACTGCGCTTCTCAGCGACAACTCCAGTACGGATTCAAGCTCCGCAAGACTCATTCCTATTGATCTTCCTGCCAGATTATCTATAAGTGAGTCATTTATCCTGAATGCCTTATTCGCAGAAAACTTCATACGCAGATACTTTGCTCTTTCATCTTTTTTCGGAAGATCAACAAACATCTTGCGGTCAAATCTTCTCAGAAGCGCCGCATCTATACATCTTTTGCTGTTCTGGTCAACATCATAGTTAGTAGCCGCAAGTACAAATACCGGCTTGTTCGGATTACTTTTAAAGCCATCCATTTCCGCAAGAAATGCTGTAAGTATATCTGCACTTTCGTCTCCCCTTTCACCTGTTCTTGATTTGCCTATAGCATCTATTTCATCTATGAACAGTATTGACGGCGCATACTTCCTTGCTATCCTGAACATCTTATGTACTGTCTCGGGTCCCTCACCTATATACTTTTTAAGGAACTGGTTTCCCTCTGCTGATATGAATGTCGTATCTGATTCTCCTGCAAGAGCCTTCGCCATTAATGTCTTACCTGTTCCCGGAGGACCATACAACAGTATGCCTCTTGGCGCGCGGAGTCCTGTTCCGGCATACTTCTTCGGATTTTTCAGATACTCTGCAAAGTATTTCAGCTCGTCCTTTACATCCTCTGCGCCAATTACATCATCAAACCTTATATCAGGTCTTGTCATATTGCTGAGAATATCACTCTTATCCTCTGAATCAATAGCTGTAACCGTCTTAAGATCGAACAGTATGATATCAGCTTCTACACCGTTTTCTGTCTTTTTGAGCTGCTGAGCTGTTTCAAATGTAAGAACCTTTCCTCTGCTTGTCATTGAAAGCATTTTCTGCTGGCTATAGAGCGCTTTGCATACATCGTTTATTTTGCCTGCAAATGTATCTTCCATGTCGAATATATCCCTGATTCCATGGTGCAGGAATGTTACTTTTTCTTCCTGAGTATATTCATGTCCGCCGCAGTCGAGTATGTATATAGGTATGGACGGATGCTCTCCGCGAAGAAACATCATACAATCCCTTCCGCTGGAATCTGTATCTTCTATATTAAGATAATTTCTATCAACTGCTCTTGTATTCAATGTAAAATCAAGAAGTACAAATGCTATCTCTTTTTCTTCTATCAATACCTTCATTTCTGCAATATCATCAGTTACTATCGGATTGCAGAAATCCTTTATCTTTTCTATCTTACTCTCAACTTCCGGTTGTGCGAATACCAGCACATTCGGTTTTTCACACATATTGAATGTTTCATATATCTCCGTTTGTTCCTTGCGTATATCCATAAGTATATTTATGTTTCTAAGCTCTGTAACTTTGCTGCCCTTTTCGGATGTCATCAGACGCAAAAGCTCAAAAAGCTCCCTTTCAAGGAACGACTGCGCCCGACTCCTTGCAGTACGGGCATCTATTCCGCTTCCTTCGGCAAAAAGCAAGGCTGTATAGATATTGTCATCAATACTGATCTTGACATCAAGTCTCTTCTCGATATCTTTTATATTGCGGCTCATCTCTCCACGAACAACTGTACTTAGCGTACTTATATCCATATGATTGAACATTACAACATTACCCGTCGCAAATCGCGAGCATATTGCACCTGGGAAAAATGGCGCGCCTGTCTCTGGGTTGATATCCCTTTTCAGCGCATTAAGAATTACCTTCCTTGGCAAATCAGAAAAATCTGTCGTGTCTGATTCGTCATACAGCGATCTTCCTGCATTTGTTGTAAAAATTATTATTGCATCATTGAAATATACCTCTTCGGCTAAGAAATTATCCTTAACTCTTCCGGCA
>CACZSM010000310.1 GCA_902783815.1 uncultured Ruminococcus sp. | reverse complement strand
TGCGTAGCTTCTGGAACTTGATTGTAGATAGTAACATACATAATAGCTAAAGAGTCAGGTCATTTCTCCATGTCGGCTCCGCCGACAATGCCGCTTTGCGGTGCGCCGGCGAAGCCGCCCAATGACTTATTGTTGCCATTTTCTATGGATAAGCTATATACTTATTGTTCTCACTCTATTCACTATTCGTTATTCGTTATTCTCTATTCTCTATTCTCTCCTTCCGGTTAGTGCCAGCGCTTTTATCTTATGCTTCTTCCAGATTTTCTTTTCCTCTTGTTTTCGTACATGAGCTTATCAGCACGGGAAACTGTATCTTCTACTGTCTTGTCAGTATCAGCGTCATACATTGCAAGTCCCATTGAAACATTTATATGCTCCCATTCATTCTTTGCCTTGCTGTTCACGGATTCACTCTCCGCTTCAAATTCTGCACACAGTTCTTTATTGTTTTTCAGATCTTCATTTTGAAGTATCACGCAAAATTCATCTCCGCCGATCCTGAATACAGGGCTGTGCTGAAATATCCTGCATATCAGATGTACGGCAGTTTTCAGATATTCGTCACCCTTATCATGTCCGTATTTATCATTTATGTATTTGAGGTCATCGCAGTCAAAAATACATACGCCAAACTCCGTTACCTCATGACACGAAATACGCTCCTGCAGCATTTCAATATAATCCTTGTAGCCGCCCTTATTCCGTACAGATGTCAGCGCATCCACATATACCCTTCTGCTGAGATCATCGGCGATCTGACGCTGCTTCTTCGCATTCTGTACTGCTTTTATCAGTCTTCTCTGAAATATTATTACCGTCAGCATCGCAATTATCAGCGCTGCCACCGCAATTACAAAAAACAGATACTTCTGTAAAAATTCTGCCAGAGTCAATCTTTCCCTCTCCTCATCTGAAAAATACTCTGTCAGTGCCATATTGATCGTCGTATCAGGCATTACATTCACTATCTTGTCCAGGATCGGATACAGATCCGTATTATTGACAGCTATACTGAATGATATTTCATTTCCCGTATCCAATGCGATAAGATGGTATTGCTCACACAGCTTACTCAGGTTATTATAGCGGTAGCTGCTTATCAGAAAGCAGTCCGCCTCCCCCTCCGATACGGATTTCAGACAGTCCTGCACACTTTCACATTCAACTTTCTTCCAGTTCGGGTAATAATTATTCATTATCGAATCATAATTCAGATTATCCTTTTCAACTGCTGCCGTGACATTATCCTTCGGTGTATAGCTCTTTTTATCATCGCTTCGTACAAGCGTATAAAGTGTTGATTCTGTAAGGGAAAGCGTGAGGAATATTCCGTTCTGTTCTCCCTCATACACACTGTAGCTTGCAGGGAAAATACAGTCTATATCCCCTTTCTCCAAAGCCTGCATTGCCTCTTTCATATTCGGATATGCGACCGGCTCAAACTCTACACGCACATTCGCAAGACAATTCTCTGCTTCTTCAAGATAATTTTTAAGTGCTCCTGTCAGTTTACCTGTATTCTCGTCCTTTGCGCAGAACGCAAGGTAGTTATCGAGATAACCTATCCGTATGCTGCCGTGTTCTTTCAGCCAATCCTTTTCCTTTCTGTCAACAAACAGATGCGTTCCTTTACTCTGAACATACTTTGCAAACAGGTCATCATTATAAAACCTGTTCTCATTCTGAATGAACCTCAGTCCCATATTCAGATCTTCCAGCAGATCCGGTCTTTCTTTATTTACCGCAAAATATATCTCCGAATAACCGACCTTTGCAACAGGGATCATTGTTTCTATATCAGCGTTATTATCCAGTGATACATATGCGTCCAGTTCACCGTTTTTCAGCATTGCTGCGGATTCTCCCTCTGTTGTTGTAAGTTCGATCAGATCTGAATGGACATTTTGTTTCTTTTCCCACTCCTTATAAAATCCGACCTGCACCGAGCCTTTATTTACTCCGACTCTTTTTCCATTGAAATAAGAATAATCATCCTGAAACTCATCAACATTTTCGGATGATATATAAATATAATACTCCTCACTTCCCATACTATAATCAGGAAAAAGCATTTGTCCGGAGCGCTCATCAGTATAGGTAACGCCGCTCATAATGTCTATTTTACCATCTTTCAGCATCTGGAAAAGCTCTGGCCAGCTACCCTCCACATACTCATATTACCAGCCTGTATATGCGGCGAGCTTCCTCTGATATTCATACGAATATCCCGTTTTTCTGCCTACGGCATCCGTCTGGTTATAAGTAGATTCAAACCAGCCGACCCGTACAACCTTTTTATTATCATCAGTCTTTGCCTGAGCCGAAAATGGTAAAACGCCCAGCAGCACTGCAAGACACATCACAACTGATACTACTATCTCAATTTTTTGTAATACTACTCTTCTACTATTTATCATATTACAAATCCCTTTCATTTTTCTACGAATTCAACCAGTAATTTTACATAAAAATTTTACCACCATACTTTAATTATATCATTATTTATACAATTGTCAAGCAGCAGCCATGGAATTCAACTTTCTTTAAAAGAAAAATAGCCAACAAAAAGGCAAAAGTTTCGCGCAAGCCTTTTCAAAGGCTTGCGGTTTCCAAAGGCAGAGCCTTTGGTCGCACTCCGGCGCAGTGCCTGCGCTCTCAATTTCGCGATA
>CACZSM010000309.1 GCA_902783815.1 uncultured Ruminococcus sp. | reverse complement strand
TCCGGATCACAGATCAATTGTATATGATCTTTCAGATTATAAATTCACTGACAAGGACTGGATGAAAAAGCGTTCCGATATGAAAAATAAACCTCTTAACATATACGAAATGCACGCCGGCTCCTTCCGTAAACCAGGCGAAAAAGAGGACGACTGGTACAACTATGAACAGCTCGGAGATATCCTTATCCCCTACCTTATAGAAAATGGCTATAACTATGTAGAGTTCCTGCCGCTTTGTGAGCATCCATGCGACAACAGCTGGGGCTATCAGACAACTGGCTACTTCTCCCCTACAAGCCGCTATGGAACTCCTTTACAACTAAAAAAACTGATCGACGCTCTCCATAAAAATAATATCGGAGCAATTCTCGATTTCGTCCCTGTTCACTTTGCTGTGGATTCATATGGTCTTGCAAAATATGACGGCAATGCGCTGTATGAATACCCGAGCAATGATGTCGGCCTCAGCGAGTGGGGCAGCTGTAACTTCATGCACTCAAGAGGCGAGGTAAAGAGCTTTTTGCAGTCCTCTGCTAACTTCTGGCTGGAGGAATACCATTTCGACGGACTCAGAATGGATGCAATAAGCAGGATCATTTTCTGGCAGGGAGACGAACACCGCGGCGTAAACAGCAATGCTGTTGATTTCGTAAAAAATATGAACCGTCAGCTTAAGAAAAATAACCCCGGCTGTATGCTTATCGCTGAAGACAGCACAAGCTACAGAGGCATTACTGCAAGCTCTGAAAAAGGCGGTCTTGGATTTGACTATAAATGGGATCTCGGCTGGATGAATGATACACTTTCCTTCTTTGCTCTGCCTCCGGAAAAAAGACAGGAGGGCTATCACAAGCTGACATTCTCAATGATGTACTTTAAAGACGAAAATTACCTCCTTCCGCTTTCTCATGATGAGGTAGTGCATGGCAAGGGTACTATTGTTAATAAAATGTACGGAAGCAAAGAGGAAAAAATGGCTCAGGCAAAGGCCTTGTATATGTTCATGGCTGCTCATCCGGGCAAAAAACTTAACTTCATGGGCAATGAGCTTGCTCAGTTCCGTGAATGGGACGAACGCCGCCAACAGGATTTCGACCTCCTTAATGACCCGGTACATAAACAGTTCCACGATTATATCCGTCTGCTTAACCGCATATATCTTGACGATCCGGCTTTCTACGAAATGGATTATCAGGACGCCGGATTTGAATGGGCTGACTGCCATCAGGAGGATAAACAGCTTTATGCAGTTATCAGACGCAGTGAAAACAGTACAATACTTGCTGTATTCAATTTCAGCAACAGGGCTTTTACAAACTATGAGCTTGATATCAAGGATGCTTTTTCATCCGCTGATACTATTCTTTACAGCGACTGGCAGCAATTCGGCGGAAATAGTGATCCGTCAGCATCTCCTGTCAGAGTAAACGGCGACAAACTGCTTGTGGAAATTGCCCCCTACTCCTCAATGCTTATAAGCATACACTGATCCTTTAAATGCTATCAACACTCTATAGTGATACCCCAATATCAAAAGCAGCCATACCTGACAAAAGGTATGGCTGCTCACTTTTCTTATTCAATTATTCTGAACTCTCAGCCGCTTATTTCGTTTGTGATCTCTCCGCTGAGACTATAATACCTCTCAGCAAGACTTTCAAACTTCATCAGCTTCTTTACAGATATTCCCAGCTTTACTGCAACATTCGCTGTATATGCCATTTCATCTCCCTCAATCTGTTCGTCTGACTTCATAAGGAGTATCAGCTCAAAGATAATAATATTCTTTTCAGCCTTCGTCGCGATCTCATTGAGATTACTCAGTATCTCATCAAGTGTCATATCAGTATCTGGAAGATGATTCGGCATCATCATCTCATAGCAAAGTCTTGCTATTGTCTCCATTTCCTCAAGTTCAAAATTTCCGTCTGACATTGCAGCTTTGGCACTCAGATTGAGAAATAGCTCTTTTTCATTTTCTTTAAGCTGATTAAGGAACATAATTAAACCTCCGTTGATCTTCAATTCAGTTATCCGCAAACAGGTAACTGTCACTATCCTGCATTTCTTCCTTTTACGATTATAATCTATTTTTACCAAATAGTCAATACCAATACAAAACCATTAATGAAGGTTTTGTGAAAAATTATAATTGACAAAAATTCTCGCTTTTTTCTGTTGAAGAAAGCTGATTTCCACAATTCACTGTATATTTTCTATTGACATAACAGAGTAATTAGTATAAAATATTAATGTGAGAGCGATAGGATGCTCCGTATCTGTGCGGAACTCCTGTAAATTCCCTGTTTAACTATATTTTGAAAGGTGATGTTTATATGAGCGAAAATGAAAAAAAAGTTCAGGATGAGAACGAGGATTATAATGACGCTGATCTGATATCTCTGCTTGATGATGACGGCAATGAATATGAGTTTGAAGTCCTTGACGAAATGGATTATAAAGACAGCCATTACTATGCTTTGATGCCATTGTTTGAAATGGTAGATCAGGATATTGAACCCGGCAGCACTTATATGATCTTTGAAGCTGTTGAGGATGAAAATGGCGATCCGCAGCTCGCTGAGGTCGAGGATGACGATCTGCTTGATGAAATTGCGGAAATTTTTGAGGAACGCTTTGACGAAGCAGAAGAATGATATTTCTGAAACTTCTGGAATTATAGATCCTTGTAAAAGAGTTTTTTGGAAATCTCCTCTATATTTATTACAATTTTTTTGCATAAACTATTGATTTTTATGTAATAATAGTATATAATAAGGTAAAAGAGAGCAGATAATACTTTGTTATATCGTCTGCCCGATGCGTATTAAGTCTCAAATAACCCTACAACCCTTAAATCGGGAATCCGTCTCCTGTGGTGGACTTCAGACCTCCCGCTTCTGCGGACGAAGGGAGTATGAAATCATGGGGAGGATACCCACCTGCTTAATCTCGTAGGCAGGTTATTATTGACGAAGATACGGTTGGGCGGACTTTATTATTTCTGTTGTATCACCGAAAGCTGTGCTTTCGGTTTTTTACTGCTTAAATGTAAGTAATATTACAAGATTGTTGTTTGTGATTTTTATTTATATTGTGTATAATTTATAATGTATCATGTCGTATGATGAATGAAAGAAGGTGATCGTTGTGGATGAACAGACATTAAGAAAAAAACATAAAAACTCTAATATCGCCCTTACCGTCGTAATTCTGACAGCCATAGTGATCATCGCCGGAATATTGTCAGCAATGCTTTTGATGATGTACGGGAATACTGACGGTAAAAAAAAGTTTACGGCATCCTATCTCGCTTCTGAGGTCGTTAAAAGAATGAACTACGAAAATATGTCGGAAATATCAAAGGATAATATCCAGAAATACTACGATATCCCGGATGAACTGGTGGAAGATAAATCAATGTTTGTATCCGGTCGGTCTGATTCTTTTACAGAGCTTGCCTGCTTTAAACTGAGCGATAAAAAAAATGAACCTCTCCTTCTGGAAATCATTAATGCCTATCTGAAGGATAAAACAGAGTTCATTAAAAATGCCAGTGAAAATTCAGATCCGAATGTTAGTAAGGGAAAGACATATTGCAGCTATCCTTATGTGTTTGTGATAATCTCATCCGACTGCGACAGCGCTATAAATACCTTTTCGGGTCTGCTTGATGTAAAAAATATCGAATAAAGACTCAAAGCCGGCGCAGTGCCTCCGCTGTCAATTTCGCGATAGTCGCTCGCTGCGCCCGGCGTGCCGCCGGAGTCGATTTTGTTCCTACATAGCTTCTATAACTTTTATCATTTTTATAACATACAAATATTTTT
>CACZSM010000308.1 GCA_902783815.1 uncultured Ruminococcus sp. | reverse complement strand
TCAGGAATTATATGATAAAGGTGTGGAGCTTGTCTTTCTGAAGGAGCCGCACATTAATACGGCAACTTATAAAAAAGCCCTGTCAAACAACATTGAAATGACAGGGACTAAAACCGATATTATTCTGAAAGCTATCAAGGGATTTTGATTATTGTTAATGCTATACACATCATTGCCAAAGAAAAAGACGAGGCTTCGAGTCCTGCATAATAAAGCAACTGATCGTTTAAAGACCGTACCCGATGTTCTTTGGGATACGGTCTTAGTTTGCTTTGCTTTTTATACTATCATTATTATTTACTTGTAAAATAAATTGCCATTTCTTTCTCTGTGTATTATCATAGAGAAAGAATTTTTTTATACTGAAACCTTTTTCCTGTTTTCACAGACTATATATACAGAAGTACTTCTTTAAAAGGAGGTCCCGATGTTGGACGAAAACAAAAAGCTCGCTCTGCAGTTGAAAAAGCATGATGAGGACGCTCTGGACAGGATAATTCTCAAATTTGCGCCGCTTGTTACGGCGATCATCAATAACATCACCGGTCATTCGCTTGCCCGTGAGGATGTTGAGGAGACTGTTTCCGATGTGTTTGTTGATCTCTGGAACGGAAGTGACCGTTTTGATCCGGATCATCTTCAAGGGTATATATGTTCGATCGCAAGATTCAAGGCAATAGATTTTTTGACTAAGCAAAAGAACTCCCCGATACTATTGCCTGCCGAAGAGGATATTGAAGATAATTTTTCTCTTCACAAGGATACTGAAATGAAGGAGATGGTGAGAACTCTCAGGGAGGTCATTGATCTTATCGGGGAGCCTGACCGTGAAATACTGATCCGGCATTATTTCTGCTGCCAGAAAATAAATGATATTTCAAGGGCAATGGATATTCCGCCCTCCACCGTAAAGGTCAAGCTGCACAGAACAAGAAACAAGCTGAGAAAGCTGCTTGCAGAAAGGGGATTTACTCTATGAAAATATATGAGTTATTTGATAATGCAGACTGCTCCGATGACCTTACAAGGCTTGCAGGTCTTGATACGGACGGGTCTGTTGATGCCAGGCGTATTGTTTCGCTTACACATGAAAAATTAGGGCTGAAAAAGAAAACCTGCTTCAAGCGCAAACGCTATTTTGTGCTGTTGGCTGCGGCGATAATTATATTATCTATATGTACAGCCGTTTCCGCAGCCGGTATTTTTGATTTCGGATTTCATGGAAATGTGGAGCTGCAAAGTGAAAACATATCCGTAACTGCCGTTCCTTTTGATGTTACAATAGGTAATATCAATATCGTCTGTGACGGTATGACCGGAGATAATAAAAACCTGTACTGTGCCTTTACCATAACCGAAAAAGACGGCAGAGCTTTTACTGATGATATCAGCGGACTGTCCGTTATGTCATTCGGAGAGGATGAACATCAGCAGAAGATCAGGATAAGCTCATCAAAAAACAGCAAGACCTATTCTGTCTGTCATACAGGACAGCTAAGCTATTCTATTGCGGACAGATATACGATAAATGCCTTTTTGCATCTTCAAGAGAGTGATCTTGCCGGCAGAAAAATAACCGTTTCAGAAAAATCGGTTTTTGCCTACAGATTTGTAAAAATGCTTTATCAGCCGGAATATGATAGCCTTGACAATGGAACGGACTATTACAGCCTACAAGAAAACGAAGCAGAAATTGAGCGCATCAAAGCAGCTTATGCGGCAAAGCTGAAAACAAATGAAGTGATCCGGTGGGATGATAAACGCTGCGGAGTCTGTGTTTTTGAACGGTATGAAATACCGCTTGACTATGAAGCTTCTTTTGTTCCTGAATACAGCAGTAGCATAGTCTTTCTTCTAAGCGAACCTGTAAAGCTCAAACTGAACGGAAATGACTGTACAATCACGGAGCTGACTACAGGAGGATGCAGCATCAGCCTTTGTGCCGAAACGGAAAGCAGCAAAAGTACCTTATCTCTTATGAAGGATATTACCGTCGGACTTAAAAACGGAAGTATTGTAAATGCGGAGTTCTTCAGCGGCGGCAATCCGTACAATAAGCTGCTGTCACAAAACGATACAAGTCTTTTTGAAGGAGAATACCTTCTCTGTAAAAGAGATGAGGGTTTCCGGTTCACTCCTGTCGATCCTGATGATATTGTTTCACTCAGCATTGACGGTGTGACATTCTTCCGAAAGGAGTGCTGAACATGAGGTATCTGTGTCTGACCTTTAAAAACATAAAAAAATTTGTTACAAATCAGCCACTGTTGTTTGTGTTTTTGATATTCGCTCAGATCATTTGTATTGTTGAAGTATTTGTGTCATGCGGCATGGCATATAATATGAACTTTACACAACAAACAATGGATAATCAGGTTTTCGGCTTGAATTTTGATGCGGTTTCAAGTTGGAAAAGGGATATTATTGAGGATGAAAACGGCAGCTTTATCAAGTGTATCAATACACCTCGTGATGATGAAGGAAAATCTGATGATAAGTTAGAGTTAAAAAATGCGATACCAATCACAGAAGCAAAGGAGCAGATAGAGCAGTTACTATCGCAGACAAAGAATTATAAGCCTAAATCTCTGCGAATAGAGCTATATGAGAATAAGGTTCTTGATAAAGAAAAACTTTTAGCAACAGATTACAGATCCTATTATCCGGATTTTCAGG
>CACZSM010000307.1 GCA_902783815.1 uncultured Ruminococcus sp. | reverse complement strand
TATGTATGTCAATAGCTTAATTTGAGTTCCAAAAGCTGCGTAGGAGGAAAAATGTCCAGTGCGGTCACGCACCGCAGGCACTGCGCCGCACGAAAATATGTTTAATACTATTGACAAAACGGAACAGAAATTGTATTATATGTAATGTGAATAGGAATAATGCTGTGAAAAGAAGGAGTAGTATCCCTTACCCGTGTGCAGAGAGCCGCCGGTGCTGTGATGGCGGTCATGGATGGATATGAAGGTAGTCTTGGAGCTGCTTTGCTGAACATCTGCGTGATAAATAGGCAAAGCCGTGTGCCGCCCGTTACTGCGGCTTGTATTCGACAGGGAACTCTGTCCGATATGAAATCGCTGTAAAGAGTGGTACAGCAGGGTTATAGTAAATTGCCTTGTCTCTTGTGGGACAGGGTTTTTCTTTTTGCGAATTATACTAAAGCAAAAAAAACAGGAGGAGAAAACAATGAAACTCAATGGTTCAGAAATTATCGCAGAATGTCTGCTTGAACAGGGTGTGGATACAGTGTTCGGCTATCCGGGCGGCGCTGTGCTTAATATTTATGACGCACTTTACAAGTACAGGGACAGGATAACTCATATTCTGTCATCTCATGAGCAGGGAGCAGCTCATGCTGCGGACGGCTATGCCCGTACAACAGGAAAATGCGGTGTTGTTATCGCGACATCAGGCCCCGGAGCAACAAATCTTGTTACAGGTATCGCAACAGCTTATATGGATTCAATACCAATGGTTGCCATAACAGGTAATGTTACAAATGATCTGCTTGCAAGAGACAGCTTCCAGGAGGTCGATATCTGTGGAATAACTCTGCCGATAACAAAGCATAATTTTATAGTAAAGAATGTTGCAGACCTTGCAAATGTTATCAGAAAGGCATTCCGTATCGCAATGAGCGGAAGAAAGGGACCTGTACTTATTGATATTCCGAAGGATGTAACAGGTGCTATATATGAGTATGAGCCGGCAGTTCCGGAAAAGGTGACAAATCCGGTTCTTTCAACTGATGAGGACTTTGCAGCAGCAGCGGAGCTTATCAGGAAAGCAGAAAGACCAATGATATATATGGGCGGCGGTGTTGTAAGCTCAGACGCTGAGAAGCAGCTTCTTGACTTTGCAGAAAAGACAGATTGTCCGGTTGCAACATCTGTAATGGGACTTGGAGGTTTCCCGTCATCGCACCGTCTGTTTATGGGTACCATAGGAATGCACGGAGGATACGAAACCGGTAAGGCTACGGATAATTGTGATCTTATGATAACAGTTGGCGCAAGATTTTCCGACCGTGTTGCAGGCGACAGAGAAAAGTTCTGTAAAGATGCAAAGATAATACAGCTTGATATTGATAAGGCTGAGATAAATAAAAATGTAAGGATAGACTGTTGTTTGCTTGGTGATCTTAAAGATACGCTCGGAAAGCTGACAGAAACTGTTGAGAAGATTAACCATGACGAATGGGTAGCCCAGGTAAACGAGTGGGGCAAAAAAGGAGAGGTAACAGAAACTCCTGAATCAGATGATTATGCTCACCCGTATCATATAATAGAGGCAGTACGCTCCATGACAAAGGACAGTGATATTATAGTAACGGATGTCGGACAGCATCAGATGTGGGTATCGCAGAAGTACCGCTTTGAGCAGCCGAGAACATGGTGTACATCCGGCGGACTCGGCACAATGGGTTATGGTCTTGGCGCATCAGTAGGCGCAGCTGTAGCGCATCCGGACAGAAGAGTTGTACTCTTTACAGGTGACGGCAGTTTCCATATGAACCTGAATGAGCTTGCGACCGTATGCTCATACAACTTGCCGATAACGGTCATTGTAATGAATAATACCGTACTGGGAATGGTAAGACAGTGGCAGAAGCTGTTTTATGGCAGAAGATTCTCGCAGACAGACCCGAAAAGAAAGACTGATTTCGTAAAATTAGCCGAGAGCTTCGGAGTAAAGGGAATGAGGATACATAATGACAGTGATGCGGAGGAGGTTCTGAAGGAAGCATTTGCATCTGCGGAGCCTGTAGTTATCGACTGCCGCATATCTCCGGATGAAAATGTACTTCCGATGATACCTCCGGGAAAGACCGTTGATGACATGATAACAGAAATGGAGTGAGAGATATGGAAAATAAGCAGATAATAAGTCTATTTGTTCATAACCATCCCGGAGTTCTTCTGAGAGTGACAAGTCTTATTTCCAGAAGAGGGTTCAATATAGACAGTCTTACCGTAAGTCCAGCCGGAGTTGAGGGTTATTCGAGAATGACGATCAGGATAAACGGAGATGACAGTCAGGTTGAACAGTTTATAAGTCAGATAATGAAGATAGTAGATGTAAAGAAGGCTGAGGCGCTGCCGACAAATGGTTCAGTAGCATCGGAGCTGATACTGATAAAGATCGGAACAGACGGTCACGATAATAATGAGATACTTGGAGTGACATCATCATATCATGCATCGCTTGTAAATATCGGCGAACATTCCATGACATTCCGCGCAAGCGGTTCGCCGGATGATATTGACAGGTTTGTAGGCGATCTGAGGTGTTATGGCATACTGGAAATGGCAAGAACAGGAATTGCAGCGCTTGAAGCAGGAGACAATCTTCTTAATGAATAAAATACAGCGGCTGTCGTACTGAAAGATGTACGGCAGCCGTTTTTCCTTTTTTTTTCAGGAGATTTACTGAATGATCCCATAAAATCATCTGGATTCTTTTCTTTTGTGCGCATATTCAAAGCTCAGCATATCCTTATCCTCTCCACAGGTAAGCACACTCCGCAGACCATTAATAATTGTCCGTACAAGTACGGCAGCTATTGCGCCGAGGAGATACAAGATCATATCATCCGTACACGCTGCCGATGTATTGAAGAGGTATTGCAGAGCTTCAACGGTAAGTCCGAATGCTCCGGTTATTATCAGGATGTGCCAGACTCTTATTTTTGGTATTATTATGGAGAGGTGGAAAATAAGCGGCATTCCCATAAGAATATGGAAGAGGATGTATTTAATGCCATTTTCATATTCTCCGGTAAGGCATGGACCTATCCGTTCAAAAAAACCAAGCAGTATCCTGCGTTCGCCGTCACTTCCGGGAGTTCGCGGCAATATTACTCTCAGTATCAGTATGATACCGAAAACTACCTCCAGTGACCACATACTTATATTCATAAATCTTGCGAAACTTCTTCTTGTATTGTTGTTATCGCTTTTTCCTCCGGCGAGTATTCTTACTGCTATTGCAAAAACAAACGGGGTCAGCCATAGGATAAGCATTGTAATAATAGTGTATTCGCTCAGATGCGGCCAGTAATCTTCTCCCTTTGTTACTGCGCCCTTGATTATATTTATGGTCGTTCCGAGAAGTGTCATAGCCGAAAAAGTCATCATAGATACGCCGATAGCCTCATATCTCTTTATTATAAAGAACAGGACAGCGGTTATTACAAGCGCCATTGTAAAAACAAAGCCTTCCCGAACAGAATCCGCTTCAAATTGTGAGATCGCATCATTTGGCAGTAAAAAGAGCATAAGACCTGCTGCAAGCGATACAAAAAGCTCGCCGATGGTAAGTTTCCGGCTTGGCAGCATTGTCATTTTCCGTTCCTCCTCCGTCTTAAATGATCCTCAAGTATTATGACTGCCGCAACACTGTCAACGACAGCCTTTCTTTTTTTCCCTCTTGTGTCGGTGATATTAAGATACTCATGAGCAGTCACAGTAGTGCATCTTTCGTCCTGAAAGACGATATCAATATCAAGTCTTTCACTCAGGAGTCCGGCAAACACCCGTACATTTTCGGCGCTTTCACCTTCGCTGCCATCCATATTTTTCGGAAGTCCCAGAACGATAAGTTCTGATTTTCGTTCTTTTGCAGCGTCTGCTACTTTATCAGCCAGTTTTTCCATATTGTATTCTTTTATCACCGTTACAGGAGAAGCAAGCACCTCATCCCTGTCACATACAGCTATACCGGTTCTTGCTCTTCCGTAGTCAACAGACATTATAATCATCAGTATTATTTTCCTTTTTATTTGTTCAGTTATTGTTTACAAGTGCCAGATGGTCTGTATAATTTTCAATGAGAATTTCTTTTTTTCCGGTTTTGTCTGCCATAACGACATTCACAGACATATTCGTACCCAATGGAACATCGCCTATTTTGTCAATACTCCATCCATGCAGGAAGCACATCATATTTTTTATTGCGCACCCATGAGATACGATACAGACAGTTTTTCCGTCATTATCACGGATAATATCTTCAAGAGCCTTGCTTACACGCTCATATACCTGTGCCATAGACTCGCCCTCTGGTGCAGCAAACCTATCAGGGAATTTCCGCCAGTTATTGAACTGTTCCGGAAATTCCTTTTCTATATCCGTAAGAAATCTGCCTTCCCACAGACCTGCATCTATTTCTGCAAGACGGTCATCCGTCACTACCGGAGCCTCATGATAGACATTTATCCCACTTGTAGATTTCTGTGCTCTAATCAGTGAGCTTGTATAGAAAACATCTATTGGTTCAGCGGCGAGCATTTCTGCTGTTACGCCGATCTGAGCCTGTCCTTTCGGAGTGATATCGCTGTCTATTCTTCCTTGAAAGAATCTTTTAAGATTACCCTCAGCCTGGCAGTGCCTTACAAGAATCAGTTTTACCATTATATATCCTCAGACCTCCACTATACCTGTAAGTTCTGTTACAGATTCCATATCATGAGTATCAAGAAAGCCATGCAGTCCCTCGGTGATACGCAGCGGAGCATAGGGGTCGGTAAAGAGGACGGTACCTATTTGTATTGCATCAGCGCCGGCCATCATCATTTCCACGGCATCCTGCCAAGTTGATATTCCTCCAAGACCGACTACCGGGATCTTTACAGCTTTTTTGACCTGCCATACCATTCTAACAGCTACAGGGAACACTGCAGGACCTGACATTCCGCCGGTAACATTTTTTATGATCGGTCTGCGCGTATTGATATCTATTCTCATACCGGTAAGGGTATTGATAAGTGAAACGGCATCAGCACCAGCGCATTCGGCAGCCCTTGCGACCTCTGCAATATCTGCGACATTAGGCGACAGTTTTATCATAAGAGGTTTTTTGCAGTGATTTCTGACAGCTGCGGTTATTTTTTCAACAGATTCCGGAGATGTGCCGAACTGAGCGCCACCCTTTTTAACATTAGGGCATGAGATATTCAGTTCAATCATATCGACATCGGTATCAGAAAGAATTTCGACTATATTGCAGTAATCCTCTTCAGTACTTCCGGCAGCATTTGCGATAATGACAGTATTTTGTTTTTTAAGCCAAGGAAGTTCAACATTAATAAAATGATCCACTCCCGGATTTTGCAGACCTACTGCATTAAGCATACCCATAGGAGTCTCAGCTATTCTTGGAGGAGGATTACCAGGGCGTTCTTTAAGAGTTGTACCCTTACAGGATATACCTCCGAATACAGACAGAGGGTACAATTCTCCGTATTCATGTCCGAAGCCTATAGTTCCGGAGGCGGCAATAACGGGGTTTTCAAATTGTACGCCGGCTATATTTACACTAAGATCAGCCATTCCATTCTACCTCCTTACTGTTAAACACGGGACCGTCTTTACAGACATGGCTATATTTTATGCCGCCGTTACCGTCTTTGACAGCAACAGCGCATCCAAGACAGGCGCCTATTCCACAGGCCATTCTTTGTTCAAGGGAGACGAAGCAAGGTTTATTGAACTCATCAGCGATAGCGGCAATATTCCTGAGCATAGGAGTGGGGCCGCAGGCGCAAATTCTGTCCATACCGGCGATAATCTCACGCAGGGGATCTGTTACAAATCCATGAATTCCATAGCTGCCGTTATCAGTTGTTTCGATAACCTCCAGACCCGTTTTACGGAAGTCATCAGAGAGTATAACAGCGCTTTTATCGCGGAATCCATTAATTACAACTGAACCTGTTCCACCGTTTTTAGCGCTGTAGAGCATAGGTGGGACGCCGATACCTCCGCCAATAAAAGCAGTTTTTACAGACTTGTCAGTTTCAAATCCATTACCGAGCGGAGCGATAACATTTATAATACTTCCTGTTTTACATTTTGCGAGTACAGCCGTACCCTCACCTCTTATTTCAAAGACAATGCGTATCTCACCGTTTTCCACATCGCATACAGAGATAGGTCTGCGAAGTGTTTTACCGGGAATAAGGATATGTACGAATTGTCCAGGGCGGGTAATACTGGCAAGTTCATCATTTTTTAGTCTGAAATCGAAAATAGTTGGTGTCAGCTGGTATTCAGCGGTAAGCAGGCAGTCCTGAGCATCATATTTCACTATTCATCAGTCCTTTCATTATAGTGCAGGCATCTTGCAAATTCCTTTGCTACCATTATAACACAAAAATTCCTTTCAGAAAAGCATTTATTTACTGAAATACTAAATTTGGTTTGCATCGAAAGGATACGAATATTGGGAACCTCTGAAAACCTCCTTCACGATCATTTTGCTGGCAATTTTTCCGTATGCTTCGTTGTCAAGCCTTGCAATACATACAGTATTACTGCGGCTTTACGCCTCGCCTACGAAAAAATTTACGGATGCAAACTGATTCGTGTCCCGGTTTTCATAGAACTCCTATTGTTTATTAACGCGCTTTACGAAAGAAAATGATAATAATAATATTTTGAGTAGTTGAGGAAACTTTTTTCTACGAAAAATACGATAGACAATTTACAAGACAGCTTAACTGTCATAGGAAAAATATTTGACTTATTAAGGCAATCACTGAAAAAATCATGCCTGATGGCTCATTACAGGCACTGGGTTTAATCAGTGCTTTTTTAATTTTTAGTCTATGAAATCTATATAATCCTCAAATACTCCTCCAGATTCCTCAGACGCCCCCTTCTACTTGTTTATACACTAAAGGAACCTTTTGCGGACTGTGTGAGGGTTGAGGGGAAATGGCGGTTTTGATGCTTGATAGGAATAATAATGTCGATTTTATGGGGAAATATGCAGTTA
>CACZSM010000306.1 GCA_902783815.1 uncultured Ruminococcus sp. | reverse complement strand
CGGCTTTGTTCATATTCGTAACAATGCTCAGCTGCCTTATCGTTTCATAGACTATCTCCATATCATTATTCGTCAGGGATACTGTCTCAGTGATAAACGAAAAACTTATCGGACTGTCCATATATACAGCCTTCGCATAATCTCTGTTTTCAACCTTACTCTTAAGAGCTTCCGCATCCTCATCAGTGATCTTTACCTCATATCCTTCAAATGCAGCTCCGAATGATTCCTTTATAAGATCATCGTCGTATTCACTGGCGTTTACTGCCAATATCATACTTTCGTTTTTATCTGTATCATCACCTTCAGCCATACCCTCAATTATCCCTGGAACAAATGACGCCAACAGCATCATTCCTACAAGCACTGCTGTTACTATGATAAATGCCTTGTTCCTGACACAGTTAAGATATTCAAATACCAGTATTTTCCATACACTTTTCATATGCCGCCCTCCGTATATTCAACAAATATATCGTTCAGCGCAGGCTCGCAGACCTTAAAACAGTCAATATCAAAGCCTTTTTCAAACACTGCCGAAAACAGCTTGTCCTTATATTCAGGCTTTTTCAGCTTTACTCTTACAAGTGAATTCCTGTCATCAGTATCAGTGCTTTCAATAATATCTCCAAGCTGCTGTATTACAAACGGAGCTATACTTTTATACTGCACAGAGCTTATCTCAATATTATTCCTCGGATAACTTCTCTTTATCGCAGTTATTGCACCGTCAAGCACTATTTTTCCGCCGTTGAGGATAACGATATCATCACAGAATTCCTCTATGTAATTCATCTGGTGACTTGAAAAGATAACTGCTGCACCGCCGGCGATCATTTCCTTTATTACATCCTTAAGCAGCATTGCATTTACCGGATCAAGACCGGAAAACGGTTCGTCAAGTATTATAAGCTGAGGGTCACAAAGCAAGGTAACGGCAAGCTGTATTTTCTGCTGATTGCCCTTGCTGAGAGTCTCCAGCTTTTTTTCCGCATATTCGCTCATGCCCATTCTTTCAAGCCATTTTACCGTAGCCTTTGCAGCGTCATTCTTTGAAAGTCCCCTGAGCATACCAAAGTATATCAGCTGTTCCTTTATCTTCTTTTTAGGATAAAGACCTCTTTCTTCCGGAAGGTAGCCTATCCTTACCCTATTCCTGTCAAATGGTTTGCCGTCCATTGTTACAGAGCCGCTGTCCTGGTAGAACACTCCCATTATTATACGAATGGTAGTAGTTTTTCCTGCGCCGTTTCTTCCGAGAAGTCCTATAGCCTTTCCGCTTTCTGCGGCAAAGGAAATATCCCTCAGAACCTCTTTATCTCCAAAATTTTTCGTCAGATTACTGACCTCTATCTTCATATTCACACCTCTTTCGAATACTCAAAATATAATTCATCATCCATAAATCCGCAAATATTCTCCGGATAAAGATTCACTCCCAGAAGCAGCTTGGCATAAGCTGCCTCGTTACTGATATTATAAAGCGGAACAGCACCCATGTCAATAATAACTTTGCTTGTATCATAAACAGCCTTCATATCATTTTTGAATGAGCAAAGAAACAGGGGGATATTTCTTTGTCGGCAGCGCTCTGCAAGAACTGCGGCATCCTCGCTTATCGTAGAAGAATGATATGTTATATGCAGCACTGCTCCGATATCCTCTCCGGGTATTATATTTTCATAATCCATTGATGGATAAGGATGAAGCATCAATACTCTCTTTTCAAAGCTAATACTTCTGATATTCAATGCAGTCCTTTTTTCTGCCATTCTGTAAAGCAGATTTCTGCTTCCTTCATCGAAACAACAGATCTTACCATCCTCATATACAACACCAAGCGGAGAACCTCCGAATACCGAAAATTTATCGTAAAGTCTGTCCGCCTCTACAAGTCTTGTCGGCACGAATACCTCTGCGCTTCCCTTTTTGGAATGATTGCGGTAAACAGTGTAAACACCGCCTCCCTGTTTCATTTCATCTGCCGCATAGGAAATAATATTCACCGCAGCCCTGAAATTATCCAGAGCATTGCTGTCAGGGTCATCCGGAACCTTATCAGCAGCAGTAATTACAACCGGCTTGCCAATACCTCCAAGACAAAAGGCAAGCATTGCGCTTGAATAGGCAAGCGTATCACTGCCATGAGTTATTATAATTCCGTCATAGCCGGAAATATCCTCCGACAGTATATAATTAACCAGTATCTCCCAATGATGAACATTAAGGTTTTCGCTAAGTATATACACAGGGGAGCGTATATCAAAGCTGACCTCATCCCCGTATTTTTCCCTGTAAAGCTCCGCTATGCGGCATCTGCTGCTGTCTGTTCCTATGATCCCATCACTACAGGCACTCCCTATAGTACCGCCTGTCAGCACCAAAAGTATTTTCATCTTTATCTCCTGTCACGCAAAGAATACTCCCTTTATAAATATCTCCGCACCAATTCCAATAAGGATAAGTCCGCCGAATATCTGAGCCTTTTCCGCAAGACGGTTCCCTAATTTCTTTCCAAGTTTAAGTCCTGCAATACAGATACCAAATGTAACGATACCTATAATTGCAGATTCAACAATTGCCGCAAGAAAATCATATTCTGCAATCGTAAATCCGACAGACAGCGCATCTATTGAAGTAGCGACTCCCTGTATAATAAGCGTACCCTTGCCAAGCCTTACTTCATCCTCCTTTGCATCAGCTCTTATACCCTCTATGAGCATTTTACCTCCGATGAAAAGCAGGAGTATAAGCGCTATCCAGGGGATAAACGGCTGAAATGCAGAAAAAAGCATTGCCATCGTATGTACAAAAAACCATCCTGCAAGGGGCATTGCAAGCTGAAAAAAACCAAATGTACCAGCTATCCCGACAACCTTTCTGCCCCTCATTCCCGGTTCGTTAAGTCCATTTGCTACAGATACTGAAAAAGCATCCATAGCAAGCGCTATTCCAAAAAGAATACTGTTTACAAAAAACATCAGATTCCATTCCATCTTATTCCCTACCTTGCAAAAGCTTTTCCCGAAAAGCTTTCTTTACAATCACTATGATTTAATCTGTGTCCGCTAAGCAGCTTTTCTATCAACTTCACAGACCTTTCCTGTGACTGATCTACAAGATCAAAAAAACTTTCAAAATGAGGTGTTCCATCGACAGGCGCCTTCCACTCCCTATGAGAGAAATTCAGATAGTCCTCTGAATACTCAATATCAACATTCCTGAAAAACGCCGATACAAGCGGCGGCAGGTGCAGCAGTTTTTCACTATTCCTTATTATTCCACGCTTTAAAGACCTTTTATCATTCAGCACCCACAGACATCTCCGCCATTCCGTCTGCGCACGGACTACCTCCTCACACGGAACCTTATATGGCTTCAGACCTCGTTCTGTTATATATGAACTGAGAACCTCTCCGGCGGCAGTATATACTTTTTTATCCTTCGGACAGGTGGATTCTATCCTGAATTTATGTATCGGTATATGCTTTTCGCTCATCAGGAAAATAGTATCTATACAGCCCTCAAGTTTATTATGATACACACTGCTCATTTTTATACCATTTTTTATCTGTTCATGTACCCGGTCTATCAGCGGCAGATGGATAGTCATACCCTGAGCAGCAGTTTCAGCGTAGTCCACAATATACGGATGTGCAAGACTGTCAAAGGCATAATGAGTTACAAAGCCCATCGCATAACTCAGAGCAATATTATTCCTGTACGCCTGCGCATACTCAGACAAATAATTCAGCAGAACATCAGCTCTGTTATTGTGCATTTCATGCGACACTCCGCTGAGTCTTTTATACTTGTTCAAAGGAGCAAGTGCGCGATGCGCAAAAAATATATCAGGACCATTTGCACCCCATAGAAAAGCATTACGGTCAAGCTCCGGCATATTTTTCTTTATGATCGGATAAACTCTTTCCGCTAACAGGTAATGTGATACTACCGCAGGCATACGATCATCTCCATTTCAGATCACACTAAGATTTGCATAATTTGCCATCAGTTTTTTTGTTCCGGCTTCATCAAAGGCTATTTCAAGCAGGGTATCATTCGCCATTTTCCTTACGCTCAGTATCATACCTTCACCAAATCTTGCATGGCGTACCCTCATTCCGCTCTGGAAATCTATATCCGTCTTTCCCTTCTGAGGAGAGGTCGATATCAACTTGCTCTGAGCAAAATCATTAGCCTTTCTTTCTTTCTGCATTATACCCGGCTTGATATAGTTTACGGGTCTTTCCTTTTCCTTTTCTTCCACAAGTCCCATCGGTATTTCGGACAGGAACCTCGACGGACGATTATAATTTGTCTTTCCGAAAAGTGTCCTTTGTTTTGAAGTAATAAAATAAAGCTGTTTTTTTGCTCTTGTTATTCCGACATACGCAAGTCTTCTTTCCTCCTGCATTTCACTATCGGACATCTGCGCCATATAGCTCGGAAATGTATTTTCCTCCATTCCCGGTATGAATACCTTATTGAATTCGAGTCCTTTTGCGGAGTGCAGTGTCATCAGTACAACACGGTCATCCTCATCATCATTATTGAAGCTGTCTATATCCGTAAGCAGCGACACCTCTTCCAGAAATCCCTGTAATGTCGCATTATCCGGATTTTCATTTTCATATCGCATTATACTTGATTTAAGTTCGCGTATATTCTCCACTGCCTCATCACCGTGATCACTTTCATGGAGTATAAATGATACATATTCGATTCTTTCGACCAGCTTGCTGTACATTTCTGATATCGGATTTCCTACCTCAAGCTCATGAGTCATATCATCTACCAGCCTGCAAAAATCCAGCAGCTTTTCTCGGCTTTTTATCAGTACCTCAAATTCCTCACAACTCTTCGCCGTTTCATACATACTCTGTCCAAGCATACTGCCTATCTCTTCAAGCTGAGATACTGTCTTATCACCTATCCCTCGTTTCGGGATATTGATTATCCTTTTCAGTCTGTTATCATCACTGTGATTACTTATAACACTGAGGTATGCTATCATATCCCTGATCTCACGACGCTCATAGAAGCGTCTGCCGCCTATTACACGGTAGGGTATCGCTGAACGCACAAGCGCTCGCTCTATCGTCTGCGACTGTGAATTCATCCTGTAAAGCACTGCAAAATCAGAGTATTTTCCGCCCTTCTCAACACTTTCTGTAATGGTGTCTGCTATAAAACTGCTTTCATCTCGCTCATCTGAGGCATTATAGCGCGTTATCATCACACCCGTATCATTACTTGTCCAGAGTGTCTTTACCTTACGCGCACTGTTATTGCTTATTACTGCATTCGCCGCTGAAAGTATCGTCTTTGTCGAACGGTAATTCTGTTCCAGCTTTATTACACTTGAATCCGGAAAGTCCTTTTCAAATTCAAGTATATTCCTTACCGTCGCTCCACGGAAACTGTATATGCTCTGGTCATCATCTCCGACAACACATAGATTTCCGTGTGTGCTTGCAAGAAGTCTGACAAGCTCATACTGCGCACTGTTGGTGTCCTGGTATTCATCTACCATTATATATTTGAACTGGTTGCTGTATTTTCCGAGTACCTCCGGGTTATCCCTCAGCAGAACAACTGTATTGAAGATCATATCGTCAAAATCCATTGCATCAGCTCTCACAAGCCTGTCCTGATAGAGCTTATAAACCTTTGCTATGGAAACAAGTCTGCTGTCATTTCCGGCATTATTCATAAAGTCATCAGGAGTCATCAGATTATCCTTTGCATTCGATATCTCACTCATACAAGCGCGCGATGATATCATCTTTTCGTCTATTTGCAGTGTTTTCAGACATTCCTTGATTATTCTTTTCTGGTCGTCACCGTCATATACAGTAAAATGCTCGCTGTAGCCTATCATATAGGCATTTTTTCTCAGGATCCTTCCGCAGGCAGCATGAAATGTCGATGCCCATATATCCATACCTGCATTTCCGACTTTGTTACAGATCCTTTCCCTGAGTTCTCCGGCTGCCTTATTCGTGAAGGTAATTGCAAGTATCCTCCACGGCGCAGGAGCACCTACAGATAATCTTTGCGCAAGCTCATCCGGAAGTTTTTCCTTATTCTCGGCAGATCTTCTTATTATCTCCAACTCTTCGCTGTCGTACTCACCAAATACTCTGTCTGTTTCATAAGCGCTTCCCCAACGCAGTATATTTGCTATTCGGTTTACTAATACCGTAGTTTTTCCGCTTCCTGCTCCGGCAAATACCAGCAGCGGTCCGCTGACTGTATAGACAGCCTGCTGCTGCATTTCATTCAGCTCCGAAAACTCATTTTCGATTATCTGTCTGCGCCACGCAGCTATATCCTGATATATATATTCCTCCAAAGTCAATACTTCCTCTCAATTTCTTTTTCACCTACTATTTTACAACAAATCTCTCCCAAAATCAACCCAGGCGGCGTGCCGCCGCTGTCAATGTTTCTCCTACATAGCTTCTGGAACTCAACTATAGCCATTAACATACATAATTTTTAAAGTGTCAGGTAATTTCTCCATGTCAGCAAAGCTGACGATGGTGCTGCGCACACAACGCATCTTCGATGCCGGCGCAGT
>CACZSM010000305.1 GCA_902783815.1 uncultured Ruminococcus sp. | reverse complement strand
TACAACTGAGTCGTTAGCTGCGTATGGCATGGAGATGCCGGCGCTGGAAAATAATTCCACTATAAGCTCAACTTCTACAAATCAGGGTGTTGCAGTTACACTCTATGCAAGCGCTACGGGCGGCACAGGCGTGTATTCCTACGGCTTCTTCTACAAGAAAAAAACATCCTCTGCATGGTCAACCATTCAGGACTACAGCTCTGTGGCAACAGCAAAACTTACACCTGCCGCAGCTGTTGATTATGATGTGTGCATCAAAATAAAGGATGAAAACGGCACCCTTGCAAAAAAATACTTTACTCTGAATGTCGCAAAATCTACACTTAAATGTACCGGAAAAATAAGCTCACAGAATATCACAAGAGGACAGTCCATTACCCTTACCGGCTCAGCCGAGGGCGGCGCCGGCGGCTATACCTACGGCTACTTCTATAAGAAATCAACATCCTCAACATGGGCTACTCTCAAAAACTACAGCACCGATACTACAGCTGTCCTCACCCCCGCTACAACTGCAAGTTATGATGTATGTATAAAGGTAAAGGACAGCGGCGGAGTAATCGCAAGAAAGAATTTTACTGTCAATGTCGGCAAGAGCATAAGCATATCAGCATCATGCTCCCCATCCGAGAAAACCACAAAGAAAAAAGGCGTTACACTCAGTGCGAAATCAGTAAATGAAAAGGATTCCTACAGCTATGCCTTCTACTACAAGAAGTCATCATCAAGCTCATGGAACCTTGCAAGAGATTACGGCAGCTTTGTAAAAAGTGACAGCTATTCCATCTACCCGGCATCCCTCGGAAAATACGACTTCCGTATTCGTGCAAAGGATTCTAACGGAGCAGTAACAAACAGGATATTTACAGTAAATGTAGTAAATGAGGAACCGCTTGTAAATAATTCCTATATAGATAATGATACCCTTACTTTGGGTGATACTACAGTAGTCTATGCAGAAGCTGCCGGCGGCAGTGGTGCTGATACCTACAGTTACAAATATGAAGTTATAAGTACAGAAACTCAGGAAACAGTTTTCTCAGAAGATTACAGTTCAATAGAAAGTTATGAATTTGAGCCGCCGTATGCAGGCAGCTTTGTGATCAAGGTTTCAATAAAAGACGGCAGCGGAAATATAGCAGAAAAGGAATTCAATATAACCGTAACAGAGCCGGAGCATTTGGATATCCCGACTCAGATAGTTAAAGAGATCATCACAGATGAAATGTCTGATTTTAAAAAGGCACTTACAATTCATAACTGGATAATCGACAATACAGTATATGATTATGAAAACTATGAATCAGGTACTATACCATATTCCTCATATGAGGCAGAGGGAGTATTTGAACATGGCGTTGCAGTATGCGACGGCTACTCAAAAGCATTTTTGATACTTGCTGAAAAGGCAGGTCTTGAAGCGATCCGAGTCACAGGTATAGGAGCAACAAGCAGCGGAACAGAGGGTCATGCGTGGAATCAGGTCAGGATCGACGGCGACTGGTACAATGTAGATGTAACATGGGATGACCCGATAGTACCGGACGACTACGAAGGCGATAACCTCCGCTACACATATTTCCTCGTTCCGGACAGTTCATTTACAGACCACGCAGCAGAGAGCAGCTGTAATAAGTGTACGAAACCTCAGCCGATGGATGAGATCAGCAATTATGCTATCGAGTGCGAGCTTGCAAACGATGATCTTTGCGCTTACGCTGAGAGCATTGATGATATGAAGGAAATAATGCAGAATTTCTATGATTCAAACATAACCAGTTTCCGTATTATCTATAAGACGGACGAAACAAATACAAGCAAGATATTTAATGATGCGTTTTCTGCCATACCGTCCGGATGCGGCGCAAGAGCAGGACTTATAAGCTGGAAGCTGCCAGGTTACTGGGAAGTCAGTATGGTACTCAGCTGAAAAAATAACTAAAGGGAATCTTTGAAAAACTGATTCGTGTCCCGGTTTTCAAAGAACCCCTAAAAAAAATAAAAGTTTACTGAGCGCAGTCTAGATTTTTTAATAAAAACAACAATAATATGACCGGATCGAATGGTCAGAATTATTCTTATGAGATAAAAATTGAAAGGTTGGATTAACATGAAGAAAAAGTTTTGTGTTGTTTTGGCAATGCTTCTTATTCTTTTTAGCATGACAGGGGCACAGATAATTAATAACACTAAAGC
>CACZSM010000304.1 GCA_902783815.1 uncultured Ruminococcus sp. | reverse complement strand
GCTAACCCCGTGTGTCCCACGGTTCTTTTTCCGGCTTTATGCCAATGCTATACGCATACCCTCGTTTCGTATGTTTACAGCAGCATTAGTATCTCTGTCGTAAAAGCATTGAAATGTATTCCGAACTCAAAGCCCAAGCTGCAAAAAATTCATAATGAAGAAAATCACACCTGTAAAAAACGAACCAAAACCGACACATATGAATAGTCTGTATATTCGTTGATGTGACATATCATCCGGCAGAAAGAATCTGTCGTGATTATCAGGATCGAATTTAACATTTACCTGTTGTCCTTTTATGAAGTCTATTGTCTTTGACGGCAGACCATATTCACCTCGGCAGACCTTTTTCGGAGTACGGTATTCAACCACAGTGTGCATCTGTCCCTGTTCATTCTGCTTTATATCCATTATCATTCCGAATGTTCTGAATGTACAGTTTTTCTGTATTTTATGAAAATCAAGATATCTGATAACTCCGAATATAGCAAGGGGTATTCCGATCACAACAAACATCATTCCAAATATTGTATAAAAATTCAAAAAATCATCCATATTCAAGCTCCTACCTGGCTTTCCTGTTCAGGAAACGCGCCTTATATTTTGAATAAACGATCTTCTGGTCATGATACAGACCATAATATCCTGACATAAAATAGCTGACTGCAACAGCAAGCATAAAGTAGGGAATACCGCCTGCGCCAAATAATTCAAAACTTATAAGCATGGAGGTTATCGGACAGTTTGTTACTCCGCAAAATACGGCTATAAGTCCTACAGCTGCACATACAGATGGTGAAAATCCGATAAGCTGTCCGAATGTACATCCGAAAGTAGCTCCTATAAAGAACGACGGAACGATCTCACCGCCGCGGAAGCCTGCCTCGATCGTAAGAACAGTGAAGATCATTTTCAGAAGAAAAGCATAAGGAACAGCCTGTCCTTCAACAGCCCTTTCTATAACAGCCATTCCTGCGCCGTTATAATCCCTTGTTCCGATGAGGAAGGTAAGACCAACAATAACAATAGCAGAAAGCGATATTCTCACATATGGATTCGGCAGATATTTCCTGAAAATATCCCCGGTCTTATGGAGGAGTATGATAAAAACAATGCTTAAAACTGCGCAAAGCAAGGCAAGAGCAACTGTTTCTACAGAATTCAGTATTGTAAGCTCCGGGAAATCCACGACCGCAAAATTAGTTTCCTTTATTCCGACAAACTGAGCAATATGAGTTGCAATAAGCGAGGAAAAAACACAAGGAACAAGTGCGGCATAGTACATTACTCCTACGCTGACTACTTCCATAGAAAACAGAGCCGCAGCCATAGGAGTGCCGAAAAGTGCGGAAAAGGCGGCGCTCATTCCGCACATGATAACAACACGGGTATCGGCATCATCAAGATGGAGCCATCTGCCAAGCTGATTTCCGAGACTTCCTCCGAACTGCAGAGCAGCTCCTTCTCTGCCGGCGGAACCTCCGAACATATGAGTTAGAATAGTAGCGATAAAGATAAGGGGTGCCATACGGAATGGGATATTGCTTTGAGCGTGTATAGTTGAGAGAACGAGATTAGTTCCCTTATCATTTTTATACTTGAACAGGTTGTAAAGGAATACAGTTACGACTCCGGCAAGAGGCAGAAAAAGTATGATAAAATCATTGCTTTCCCTGTATGATGTTACAATATTCATAAAGTAGGCAAACAAAGTTGACAAACCGCCTACCACCAATCCGGTAATAATTGCAATACCGCTCCACTTGAAAAATAAATACAAATGGTGTTTTGCTTTTTTTCCATAGGCTCTTGTAAACTTTTTTGCAAATTCATATTTACTCATTCACTTTTTCACTTTCCGTTTTCATTTTCTCGAATTCCTTTTCATCAATTATTTTTACGCCAAGCTGCTGAGCCTTTGTCAGTTTACTTCCTGCCTCATCTCCGGCAAGAACGAAGTCAGTCTTTTTTGATACGCTGCCTGAGACCTTTCCGCCGAATTTTTCAATTATAGCCGCAGCTTCAGTTCTTTTATAATTTATAAGTGTTCCGGTAATAACAAAAGTTTTTTTATCGAAAGGACTTCCGCTTGTATCGGTCTTTTCAGTAAGGTTTACGGTATTAAGTCCCAGTTCTTTAAGTTCGCCGACAAGCTGTTTTGATGATTCCATTCTGAAATACTGCACAACACTTTCAGCCATTATATCGCCAAAGCCTTCTATCGTCAGTATTTCATCAGCCGACGCATTTACAATGGCATCAAGTGTACGGAACCTGTC
>CACZSM010000303.1 GCA_902783815.1 uncultured Ruminococcus sp. | reverse complement strand
TATTATGCTTATTGCAGAGGATTCTTCCGACTATCCTCACGTGACTGATCCCGTTGAGATGGGCGGTCTTGGATTTGACTATAAGTGGGATATGGGCTGGATGAATGATACACTTGAGTATATGAAGATAGATCCGCTGTTCCGTAGGGGAAGCCATAACAAGGTCAACTGGTCGATGGCGTATTTCTACTATGAGAGGTTTATACTTCCGCTTTCACATGATGAGGTAGTACACGGCAAGGCAACAATAGTACAAAAGATGTGGGGCGGAGATTACGCAAATAAATTTGCACAGGCAAGAACACTTTATGCTTATATGTTTACTCATCCGGGCAAGACATTGAACTTTATGGGCAATGAGCTTGGAATGTTCCGCGAGTGGGACGAAACAAAGGAGCTTGACTGGTTCCTTATCGAGGAATATGAGATGCACCGCTGCTTCCATAGATTCTTCCGTGAGCTTTCAGAGCTGACAACGAAGAATCCGGCATTTTATGAGAAAGATTATGAGGCAGACGGCTTCCAGTGGATAAATGCAGATGACGCTGACCACAATGTATATTCCTACTACAGAATGACAGACGGACAGAAGTTTGTAATAGTAATGAATATGTCACCTGTTCAGAGGGATAACTACAAGATAGGACTGATGGAAGGCTGTACGCTTACAGAGGTACTCAATACTGATTTTGAGATCTATGGCGGCAAGGGTATAACAAATGCCGAGCCAATCAAATCACAGCCTGTACCATGCTGTCAGTGGGAACATTCTGCTGATATAAGACTTGCACCTTTCGGAACCTGTATATTTGCAGTAAAAGAGGATCCGAAGCCGAAGCCAAAGGCTAAATCAGAGAAAACAGAGAAGAGTAAAAAGACAACAAAGAAAACAGATAAAGCTGAATAATACCTGAATCCGTGAAACTCAAAATTGCAACAATCCCGAAACTCTGATCACAAGCCGAAAAACAAAGCAGGAAACCATATCCATGCTGCACCCAAAAAGTGCATAAAAACTGAAAAAAAGCCGCAATTTATGCTGTAATTGATATAGATAAAATTTGTGTAGGATGTGGCAAAAATGAGCTTTTAAAGAATCATTTACTGACATAATTTTGCGCCGGACGATAAAGCTCTGCCGTGAGATAACTGACAAGCCTGTTATTGTTCGCCTTGATTCGTGCAATGATGCCGGTGAAAATGTCGTATTCTGCTTGAAAACGGGGCTTAAGAAGCAACGCCTGGTGCTTGTGCGTTTTTGGGGCTTGCACACCGTTTTGTCGCTTACTGAGTTTTACGGATTCATGTTTATGAAAGTATTACGGCATTCATTTCAGTTAGGAGAGGTGTGTATGAAAAAAAGAACGAGGGCTGTTCTTTGTTTTGTGGGTACATTGTTGTTAATGTTGTTGCTTCTGGGAGTAAGTATTGTGCAGAACTCTATATATAACAACATCGTACATCAGAATTCTCTGTCCGGCTCCGAGCTATTTAATATCGACGCAAATAAGGGCGAGGGCGTTGCTGTCGGAGTTGTCGCAAGATCAGATACCTGGTCAAAGATATTCGACCTGAATAATGAAGGCATCACCGAGAATAATTATCAGGCATATATCTATGACTATACCGTCGCAAATAACACCGGCGATGAGGTGGATGATTTTTCATTCACATTTGTTTTCAGCGAGGCTGCATATCTTTCCTCGGCGTGGAACGGTGCTTTAGAGGTGCATCAGAATGTTAAGACTAAGGAGATAGTTGATACAGTTCCGGATCTTCGCCAGTTCTCCCCGGAAAAGCATAAGCTTGAGACCGTATCCGTTGACGGCGAATCGCTTATCCCGATGAAGCCGGGAGATTATTTCAAATACATTCCCAGCACAAGCATGAATGCACTGGAAATGCCCATTAAGCCCTATGAGGGCACGACTCCTGGTCTTATAATGTATGTGGAGATAGGAAAGACCATAGAGAACTCATCCCTTGAGATAGATTTTACCTTCAACAGGCTTCTTACGAGCGAGCCGCTGTTCTGGGTCTCACTGGGCGGCATGGCAATATGGTTCATTGCGCTTATAATCTATATTATCACCTCAGTTCAGATCAGGCGCTATCAGGAGAGACATGAGCGTGACAACGAGATCATCAGAGAATCCATCGAGACTTTCTCAGGCTTCATTGACGCAAAGGATAAATATACCAACGGTCACTCAAAGCGAGTTGCCGTTTATACGAGGATGATCGCAAAGGAATTCGGATACAGCGGGGAAGAACTTGACCGTATTTATTATGTAGCCCTCCTGCACGACTGCGGAAAGATAGGCGTGCCCGATAATATTCTCGGAAAACCTGGCAGATTGACCGATGAGGAATTTGAGATCATCAAATCCCACACGGTAAGGGGCGGCGATATCCTCAGTAATTTCAAAAGCCTTGAAAATGCTGGCGAGGGCGCACGCTATCATCATGAAAGGTATGACGGCAAGGGCTATCCCGAAGGCAAGGTGGGGGAGGACATCCCCTTTATTGCAAGAATGATCTGCGTTGCCGATTCATTTGACGCAATGAATACCAATCGTGTATATAGAAAAAACTTTCAATGGAAAAGATCATCAGCGAGATAGAGAGCAACAAGGGCCGTCAGTTTGATCCGAAGGTCGCAGATGTTATGCTTGGTCTGCTCAGAGACGGCAAGATCGGAGGCG
>CACZSM010000302.1 GCA_902783815.1 uncultured Ruminococcus sp. | reverse complement strand
TTTTTTCATGCCCGCATGATGGAATTTTGGCATACATCCCTGTCTAAGAAGCAGGTTTTTGCGAGTTCGAATCTCGCTGCGGGCACCAGATGCTCTCGTAGCCCAACGGCAGAGGCAGCGGACTTAAAATCCGTATAGTATGAGTTCAAATCTCATCGGGAGCACTGACTTTATCAAGGATCATATACTGAAAGGAGTTGCTAAAAATGCCTATCATTGATGTAAAAGCAACAGGCAATAATATAAAGAATATAATCAAATCTAAAGGTTTCAAGATATCCGATGTGCAGGCAAGGTGCAGTTTCAATACTCCGCAGGCTATCTTCAAGTGGATGCGCGGAGACGCTGTTCCCACTATCGATAATCTGATAATACTGGCGGATATGTTTGATATGACCATAGATAAAATAATAATCGTCACCCGAATCTAAAAACTATTTCATACAAATGCTATTTCGGCTTTAACAATATTGCAAATAAAAGCGACACCCTTTTGAAATGAACTGGAGCCGGTCAGTGCCGGTTCCTCATGCTGTAATGGCCTCAGGGGGAAATCTTGGATACTCTACATCCTTATCAAAGACCATGTTGGACAGAGCTTTCTCAACTACCGCAGTGGAATCTACGTTAGGGTGTATGGACTATATCACAAGTTGCTTCACCGATTTGTTCAGAGACAACGAAGAAGAAAAAACAAAGAGCAGGTATTCTTATAATGGGAGCACCTGCTTATTTTATATATGCTTGCTTATCACTTCTCATAGCAGCAGTCTTGACTTTTGGCGGCAGTGCAGTGTATAATATGGATAATAAGCTGGTTAGTGAGATAAACGGAATTTATAAGGAGATACATATTATGGATACGGCAATACTGCGTGAGCTTCTTGAGAGTTTTGAGCACTTTTCGGAGATAGCTGTCAGCCTCGACTGGGAAAACACGACTGTTACTCATACCGAAGAAACGAAAGTTGATTCGCATCAATGGGCATTCATCACGGCAGTCTGCTTTCCGACGGGTTATGTGCAGACGCATTTTGCAGAAGCGTATGTGCAGGCAAGTATCACTCATTTGGGCTGTACAGAGGAATGGGGATTAGATTTCTATAAAGAATGGACTCCTGAAGATAGATTACTGCATTTACAAAGTTTTCTTGATGAATACACTGGTTATAAGCTCTCTCTCAACGAAATGCAGCCCCAAGAGGTTGCACAGGAGCTTACCGACCACTGCAAGAATCCTGCGGTTGCCGAAAGCATTTTGCCGCTACTGAAAGAGGGAAAGTCTTTCTATCTTGGTTGGTACAGCAACAGCATCAGTTGGATTTATCTGACTATATCAGGAGATAATGTCATGCTCATCACCCTGAGTGTTGCGGCATGAGCAATTCGACTGAAAGCCAATTCTGATTTAGCTTAGTACCATGATAGATCAAAGCTTATGGAAATGATACAGAGAGTCCCCGCGAGTGCGTGGACTTTTATATTAGAAATAACTTAAAACTGTAGGAAAAATAACGGCATAAATAATTCTGATGATAGGGAATTATACTACCCTTGCATGATTGAAAAATGCTGGTTTTTATGTTATAATATGTAAAGTTGAGTCCGGTCTGTTCTGCCGGCGGCAATGACAGTTTTGTGACACTTTGCTTACATAATCATGAGGATTCCTCTGCGGAAAAATGCTATCATATAGACAGACCTCAAAAGGTCATAACATTTTTCAAAGGAGGTTTTTCTTATGAAAACTACATTTATCAAATCTTTACTCGTGGCAGGAATTATCGGAGCTGTTCCTTTTAATTCCATTGCTTCCGCTGAAACAAACGATGCAGATCAGGAGAACTGCACGACCTGTGTAACATACTCTGACGGCGTTGAAGACGGTATCACCTGTACAGGTGAATGCACAATTGATGAAAACGGCATCTGTACAATCAAGGTAGTTGGGTCTGACGGTACCGAAAATACATACACATACGACAGCGTTGAAGATATTGACGATCTCATCGTTTCAGATGACGGCGACATAAGTATTACGTCTGAAAATGACGAAAACGGAGATGAAATTGTATATGTGTGTTCTGAGTGCGTTATTGACGACGGTGCAGATGACGATATAGTTAATACCTGCGAGTATACATATACGGAGTCAGATGACGGTGGAATTGTAGCTGCCGCTGAGTGATCCGGAAATAATCAGTCCGGGACCTGTCCGTATGATAGCGGACAGGTATTCGGCGTTTGGAGGAATTTATGAAAAAGCTGATCTACGCAGCCGATGATGAAGAAGATATACTTGAAGTGATAAAGGAATTTCTGGAAAACGCTGACTTTGAAGTCCGGACATTCAGTACGGGAGATGCTCTTTACAGCGCCTTTCTTGAAAAGCCATGCGACCTTGCGGTCCTTGATATAATGATGCCGGGAAACGACGGCCTGACAGTATGCAGGGAGCTTCGCAGAATATCAGATGTACCTATAGTTATCCTTACGGCGAAGGAAAGTGAAATGGACCATATGCGCGGTTTTATGCTTGGCGGTGACGATTACATTATAAAACCGTTTTCGCCTTCGCTTTTAGTTGTAAGGATACAGGCGCTTCTAAGGCGCATAGAAATGTACAGTCCGTCGCATTCAACGCTTACATTCGGAGATATAACTTACTCCGAATCAGAGCACGATGCGCTTTGCGGCGGTAAAAGCATAGGTCTTACAATGATCGAATTTGCTTTGCTCGGCTGCCTTATCAAAAATGCAGGTGCGGCAGTTTCAAGGAATGATCTGCTTGACAATGTCTGGGGCATAAATAATAATGATATAGAGACAAGAGTAACAGACGAGACGGTTCGGCGCATAAGGAAAAAAATGCGTGACACAGGGAGCTGCGTAAAAATAACTGCTGTATGGGGATACGGCTATAAACTGGAGACTGCTGATGAATAAAATAAGGAATCGTATAGCCGTGCTTGCAGGGAGTTCGGTAGTGATAACTATAATGATCGTTATGGTCATATTCAATATAACTATCAGGCACAAGACTGAACGTGATGCATTCAACGCCCTTAACAGTCAGAGAGCAGCGGCGGAGGACTATGAGCTTTCGGTGTATAATCCCGAAACTATTATAATCCGGAAGAAAGATGAAAAGGAAAGTGAAGCCCCGGTTCTGTATTCATTAAAGGATAAAAGTATAATCGACTGGGTAAACGTTAACGAAGCAAACGATATTTCCCGTGCGGTCATTGACGGAAATACATATTACATTCTGAAAATTGAGGAAGAAGATATTGATCCCGATAATTATGTATGCTCAGGTTATGTCATATCTGATGATTTGGCAGAAACTGGTTTTTTTGATTCCGACGACATTACAATGGAGATAAGCGTGTGTGACAGTACTTCCATAGACAGTCTGATATCCTACGTTGATGTCAGCGGCGAAATGAAAATGATAAAGCAGATCGACATTTTCTTTATTCTTACAGCTTTGCTCGTAGGTACATTAAGTACTGCTTTGGGATATTGCCTCGGACGGAAACTGGAACAGAACCAGCTTGCACAGAAGAATTTTTTTGAAAACACCTCACATGAGCTTAAAACGCCCCTTACAGCTATACAGGGCTATGCCGAGGGAATTCAGAGCGGTGTTATAACAGATCTTGCAAAAACAGGTCAGATCATCTCTGCACAGACTTCAAAGATGAGCCGTATGATAGAGGAAATACTCTGCATTGCAAGGATAGAGAGCGGAGCTGTTCAGCTTGAAAAAGAGACGGTTTCTCTTGATGAACTGATACAGGATTGCCTTATGCCTTTGGAGGGTGTAGTAAAGAATAAAGCACTTGATGTTAAGCTTGTGCTTTCAGAAATAAAAGTCAGTGCGGACGTTGACAGGCTTGAACACGCAATATCAAATCTGCTTATGAATGCAATAAAATATGCTCAGACAAAGATAGCTGTTTCATGTACCAAAGAGGGAATAAGTATCTCCAACGACTGTGCTCCGCTGTCCGATGATACTTTCAAACATATCTTTGAACGTTTTTATACAGGGCGGGACGGCAATACAGGTATAGGCCTGTCCCTTGCAAAGGAGATAATTGAACTGCACGGTTGGTGTATCTCAGCCGAGCGCATAACAGACGGTATTCTGTTCAGGATCGTGTTCTGAATAAAACAATAAGGCTCTCACAGTATCGGCTGTGAGAGATTTTTGTTGTAAAAAAGACCACAGTAAATTCTGCGGTCTAACTATTATCTTATATCAAAGACGTATTTGTCTACTGTGTTTGTTAATTCAGTCAAGCCGCTTGAAGAATAGTGCATCCATTAGCCTTGACTTTTGGCGGCAGTGCAGTGTATAATATGGATAGTAAGCAGGTTGCTACGATAATCGGAATTTACCGGAGGTATGATGTTATGCACAGACTTATAATAGTGGAAGGCTTGCCCTGC
>CACZSM010000301.1 GCA_902783815.1 uncultured Ruminococcus sp. | reverse complement strand
TATTAGTGGATGTACGGCAGAGAAAACCGTACTGTTATGAAAGGAGAGCAGGGAATGGAATTCCAGTTAAAAAAGTGGTACACTACATACCTTGATGACTTTATACAGGCAACAGATGATCCGCATTTGTCGGATAATCTGTGTGACAGTCTGCCATATCCGATGGACTATGCCTTTGCAGCGGAGTACATAAGGGAAAGGATGTTCAATAGTGAAGAGAGCCAGATATGCCGGGCAATAATAGTAGATGGGAAGGCAGTAGGCGGAGTAGATGTAATAATCGGGACAGGAGTCTATGCAAGAAGTGCAGAGCTTTCCGTATGGATCTCAAAGGACTACAGAGGAAAAGGTCTTGGAGGAGAAGTAGTGAAAGAGATGTGCAGATATGTATTTGAGAACTATCCGATCATACGCATAGATTCTCACCCATATACAAATCATCATGCTGCAGCGGCAGCTCTGAAGAAGGCTGGATTTATCCACGAGGGAACAATGCACAAGGCTATATACAAAAACGACAAGGCATATGATTATGAGATATTTGCATTAATAAATGAAAATGCCTGAAGCATAGTATGACCTGTGCAGAGTAGCAAAGAATAGTTCCAAAGGGTAAAAAATCAAAAATCAAGAACCGGTGATCCTGTTTTCAGGAATCACCGGTTGATTTATTATTCAGCTGCGTCAGCAATGACCTTCTGAGCGATCATCTGAGGAGCCTCTTCATATCTTTCAAATTTAAAAGTAAAGTAGCCTCTGCCCTGAGTAGCCTGACGGATAAAAGTCGAGAAGTCACTCATTTCTGCCTGCGGTACTTCCGCTTCGATCTCCTGCATATTGTCCTCCGCCGGATTCATACCCATGACACGACCTCTGCGCTTTGTTATTTCGCCCATGATATCGCCCATGTTATCGCTCGGCACGACAGCCTTAAGCGTTCCGACTGGTTCAAGAAGTACAGGATTAGCCTTTGGCATACCATCCTTATATGCAAGAGAAGCCGCTGTCTTGAATGACATTTCAGATGAATCTACAGGATGATAGGATCCATCATACAGTACAGCCTTAAGTCCGACTACAGGATATCCTGCGAGAGGTCCTTTTACGATACTGTCACGCAGACCTTTTTCGACAGCCGGGAAAAATCCTTTCGGAACCGCACCGCCGACAACTCTTTCCTCAAATTCCATGCTCTCGCTCTCACACGGCGAGAACTCTATCCATACATCACCGAACTGTCCATGACCGCCGGTCTGCTTTTTATATCTTCCCTGAACCTTTACAGATTTGCGTATTGTTTCCCTGTAAGCGACCTTTGGTTTTGAAAGAACAACATCAACTCCATATTTTGCCTTTAGTTTAGAAACGATAACATCGAGGTGCTGTTCACCCAGACCGCTAATAACCATCTGATGAGTTTCATTATTTGTTTCAAAGCGGATAGTCGGATCCTCCTCAGCGAGTCTTGCGATACCCTGAGCGACCTTATCCTCCTCGCCCTTATTTTTCGGAGCGATAGCCATTGAAAGTGACGGCTGCGGATAAGCGGTAGCCTCAAGAGTAACCTTTCTCACAGGTGAGCAAAGAGTATCTCCGGAGTTAGCGGAGCTGAGTTTTGCGACAGCGCCGATATCACCAGCGCCGATATACGGAGCATCCTCTAATTTTTTACCCTTAGCGGTCATGACCTTTGATATTTTTTCGACTGTACCAGTACGCATATTCACAAGCTGAGTATCTGGGCCTATTTTTCCTGATACTACCTTGAAGTAGGACAGTTTGCCGACAAACGGGTCAGCGATAGTCTTGAATACGATAGCAGCAGCGGCAGCGTCGTCATTCACGCTGAGTTCTACAGGTTCTCCGTCCGTATCGACAGCGATCTCTCCAGCCTTGTCGGCAGCAGCCGGAGCAAGCCAGTTAAGGCCGTTAAGGAGTTGTTCAACGCCGTAGGTAAGCAGGGCATCGCCGCAGAATACAGGGCTGATGCTGCCATTCTTTACGCCCTGGCTTACGCCTACTATAATTTCCTCCGGAGTAAATTCCTCACCGGAGAAGTATTTTTCAAACATTTCATCGCTTGTTTCTGCAACAGCCTCACAGATAGCTGTTCTCAGACCCTCCAGACGATCTCCCATATCCGGTATCGGAACAGCTGTCACCTTACCGTCAACATACTTATAAGCCTTATATTCAAGCAGATTCACATAGCAGTCAGCCTGACCGTCAACTATATACGGAACGACTACCGGGCATACAGACGGACCGAAAGATGATTTAAGGCTCTCAAAAACACGATAGAAGCGGGCACTTTCATCACAAAGACCATTTACAAAGAATATCTTTGTCAGACCACGCTTCTCAGCAGCCTTGACTGCCTTTTCAGTGCCGACACTTACGCCGCTTTTGCCGGAAACAGTGATAAGCACTGAATCCGCTGCTCTTACGGCCTCATAAAGACCGCCCTCGAAGTCAAAAAGACCCGGAGCATCGATCAGATTGATCTTCTTACCTTTCCACTCTATCGGAGCAATGCAAGGCTGAACGGAAGTCTTACGCTTGATCTCTTCTGCATCAAAGTCACAGATAGTATTGCCATCGCTGACCTTACCGAGCCTGTCGGATCCTCCGCACATATAGATCATAGCTTCGGCGAGTGAAGTCTTGCCGGAACCGCTGTGACCTGCAATTGCAATATTCAGGATGTTTTTTGCGCTGTACTGTTTCATAGGGCTGATAGCCTCCTTTTGTAATTTCAGTCCAAAATTACTGCTTAATGACAATAATTTTCAATAACTGTAGCCAATTATATACCATATCACAAACAATTACAAGAGAATTTTTGCATATTTTTATAAATAATCGTAAAGAATCAGATAAATAGTCCGTAATTCCGGGAGCCGAGCGCGTCAGAGTACAAATTTGAAATATGTGTGGCAGGGTACTTTTATTTTTGGTATGATTATGGTATAATACAAAATGATAAAATAAGTGGATAAATTCTGGAAGTGATTTGAATGTATATAAGCAAAGTATATGACGGCAGACCAGAAGATAAAAGAACTGATACGGAAGAAAAATGTTATGATCTGCTGAATAAGTTGTCCGTAGATTTTTTGCGTGTGGATCATGATGTAGCTGATACGATGGAGGACTGCACTGTGATCGGTGATACTCTTGGGATCATGATATGCAAGAACCTGTTTCTGACAAACCGTCAGAAAACTGATTTCTACCTGCTGATGATGCCTGATGACAAGGAGTTCCGTACAAAGGATCTTTCCCACCAGATCGGCAGCGCAAGACTCTCCTTTGCCGGAACAGAATTCATGAGGGATATGCTTGGAGTAGAACCGGGCTCAGTCAGTGTGCTCGGACTTATGAATGACAAGGAAAACAAGGTCAGACTGCTTATTGACAAGGATGTTCTGAAAAATGAATTTGTAGGATGTCATCCGTGCCGCAACACATCCTCCCTCAGAATAAAAACTGCTGATCTGCTCGGAAAGATCCTCCCGGCTCTTTCACATCTGCCAACAGAGGTCAGCCTGTAATGAATGATTTTGACAGACTGCTTCAAAAGGTTCTGACAGAGGCAAAAGCAGTCGGTGTTCCCGTATCAGACCATATCGACAGCCATATCACCATAAATAAGAGGGCAAAACAGCGTTTCGGACGCTGTAACCTTGTAGGAAAAAAATACACTATAGAGCTTTCGGAGATGCTGCTGACAGCACCGGAATTTTCCTGTTGTCAGACTATCGCGCATGAGCTTATACATACCTGTCCGGGGTGCATGAACCACGGCACCATGTTCAAAAAGTACGCTGCTCTGATGAACAGGGCTTATGGCTATGACATTAAAAGAACAAATACTCTTGACGAAATGGGTATTGCCGGACAGCCCGAAATGGACAAAAAAGGCATGGCAACTCTTATATGCCGCAAGTGCGGAAGAAAGATATACAGAGTTCCGGGTCATCCTGCTGTGCTGCATCCGGAGAGATACCGCTGCATATGCGGCGGCGGATTTACTGTTGTATCGAAGAGTAACAAGGAGCTTACAGCGAAGTATATTCTGCAATGCAAGAAGTGTGGCAAGAAAATAATGCGTGAGCGCATGAGCAAGGCTGTGGAAAATCCCCAGCTTTACAGATGCACCTGTGGCGGCGAACTTAAAAGACTCAAATAATCCTCCGGTGCGTGACCGGTGCGTGACCGCACTGGACAATGTTTCTCCTACGCAGCTTCTAAAACTCAACTTTAGCTATTGACATACATAATTGTTAAAGTGTCAGGTAATTTCTCCATGTCAGCAAAGCTGACGATGCCGCTTCGCGGTGCGATGGCGGCTTCGCCGCCCAATAACTTATTGTTGCCACTTTCTACGGTCAATTAAGAAGCGCCTGGTGCGTGACCGGTGCGTGACCGCAC
>CACZSM010000300.1 GCA_902783815.1 uncultured Ruminococcus sp. | reverse complement strand
CATCAACGAGATCGCTAACCTCATCAACAACGATCCCGATGTTAACAACAAGATGAAGGTCGTATTTGTATCCAACTACAACGTATCTTATGCAGAGAAGATCATTCCTGCTGCTGATATACATGAGCAGATCTCAACTGCCGGCACAGAGGCTTCTGGTACATCCAACATGAAGTTCATGGCAAACGGTGCTGTTACTATCGGTACATATGACGGCGCTAATATTGAGATCGCAGAGTGCGCTGGCGAAGAAAATGAGTACATCTTCGGCGCAAGAGTTGAGGAGATCAACGAGCTTAAGAAGGACTACGATCCGAAGAAGCTGTATGAGGAGAACGAGGAAATGAAGAGAGTTATCGATACTCTTGTCGATGGACGCTTCTCAGACGGCGGTAAGACCGGCGAAGGCTCATTCAAGGAGCTGCATGATTCACTCCTTGAGGGCGCAACATGGCATCCGGCTGACCACTACTTCATCCTCAGAGATCTTCCTGAGTACATCGAGACAAAACTCAGAGTCAACAGGGAGTATAAGGATAAGAGAGCATTCGGCTACAAGTGCCTTATGAATACCGCTAACTGCGGCAAGTTCTCTTCCGACCGTACTATCCTTGAATATGCTAAGGAACTCTGGAAGGTTATGTGATCCTTTACTGATTGAAGAAAATATTGTCGCTGTGCCAGTTGAAAAGCTGGTACAGCGGCTTTTTTTGTATTATTTTTTTGTGTGCGTCATATAATCGTAATGGGTGATGCTGATGAGAAATGATACAATGAATAAGAACCCGAAAAAAAATCCAGGCACAGGACAAAGCCTCCTGCTCACTATTATTCAGACAGGTACCTGCGCTGTTATTATCGCTGCTGCCGGCTGTCTGAAACTTATCGGCGGTTCTGCCTACAGTCTTACTGCATCATGGTTTTTTGATAAATACAACAGCACTGTATTTGTAACCGATGAGGAAGGATTTTCTCCATACCGTGACACCGTAAGCATTACGGAAAAAAACAAGCCTTTTCTTGAATCCTCTGCAAAAAGCTCCAAAAAAATAAATATTACTCTGAAACCTCCGCTTGCTGATATGACTGTAACATCCGGCTTCGGAAATCGTGTGATTGACGGTACGGAACAATTCCACAAGGGTATTGATCTCTCTGCCGCCGAGGGTACCGATATCCTTGCTGCCGCTGACGGTACCGTAGCTTACGCCGGAGAGGATAATTCATACGGAAAATACATCGTTATTGAACATCAGGACAATATCCGCACCCTTTATGCCCACTGCTCACAGCTGCTTTGTAAAATGGGCAGCAAGGTAAAAACGGGAACAACTATCGCTAAGGTCGGAAAAACTGGTAATGCTGACGGTGCGCATCTGCACTTTGAGGTCATCGCAGACGGGGTAAATACCGATCCGGAGGAGCTTCTTCAATGATACTTCGCATACATGGCATTACAGTTGAACTGAGTTTTCCGCTTATCGCCGTTATGACGGCTGTTATACTCTTTGATAGTTCCCTGTCCGTCACAGTATGCTTTATCGCCGTAATACTTCACGAATCCGGACATCTTCTTGCACTCCGACATTACGGTTCCATTCCAAAGCATTTCAGTATAACACTTTTTGATATTGCAATAAAAGATAAAAGCAAAGACCACCGTACAGCCGGAAAAGAGCTTGTTATCGTACTCTCCGGCATTATTTCAAACCTGGTCTTTGCCTTGATATCTTATTTATTGTACAGATCGACTGGCAATCTGTTTTTTGAAAAGGAGCTGTATGCCAATCTGACACTGGCTATATTCAATGCGCTGCCGATAGATTCTCTTGACGGCGGACAAGCACTGTTTATCCTGCTCTGCAAAGCTGCCGATCCGGACAGGGCACTGCGTATTCTGGACATAATTTCAATTATTTTTCTGATACCAACAGCCTGTCTTGGTTTCATCGTACTTTTACAGTCAAAGTACAACTTCACCCTACTGCTTACAGCATTATATCTTTTTTGCTCAATATTGATGCGACACAGCAAGACTGACTTCAGAGTACATTCTTAGAGATTTTAAGTGGTCTTGTAAGGGCTCTTTTGATATAATATCCCACTCCGACAACTGCCATTGATACCATACCTACAATAATTTCCATAATAACTGTGGATAAATAGCTCTGATCGAAAAAGCTCATGTTTGTCGCAGAAATGGATTCAGAAACTGCAATACCGCCTCCCATGCCCTCGATCAGCACAGCCATTGATGCAACAAGTGACAGATACTCCGCCGCTAAAAATACTACGCCAAAGCCTATCATACAAATAACTGCACTTTTTCTTGTAGCTCTTCTTCCAACGGCAACAAAGCCTGCAAATCCCCCAAGGGATATCAATGCCGCAGTAATTCCCATTGCATTAAAGAACTGATACAGAAGTATATACAGCACAGCTCCCAACGCAGCTCCAAAACCTGCTCCCACAAGTCCGGCAGGCATATTCTGTTTCTTCTTTTCATACATATCCCGGCGGCGTTCATACTGGCGCTGTTTTCTTGCAAGGCACCTGTCGCACATCGGTACAAGCTCCTGTCCAACTACATACAGTCCGGTTTTTCTGTTTCTTGAACATACACGGCATATCGGAAATATCAGTTCACTCTTTTGCAGCTCATTTATAAATTTTATTGCTTCTTTTAGATTTTCCTTATCAATCTCAGAATCTACTGTTATTCTGAGTTTTATTTTGATCCTTTTATCTCCATACTGTGCAAGCGTACATTCCTTATTATCCTTTTTGAACCGACACAGCTCATTCAGTAAAGTACCGCTATCCTTAACTCCTGTGCTGAGCAGGAATATATATTTTTTTTCTTTTGTATTAAAATCAAGAATAGTCTGAAATCCCTCAAAGGTATGAAATGCAGCCATTGTTTTCTTATTATATCTATAGCCCACTGTTACCAGGAAATCCTGAAATTCACCTTCTGTCAATTTCTCACCGTCTTTCTCTTTCCTTATCCCAATAATACCACATATCTCCGAAAATTGCAAGCCGCCGCCGGTGCGGTGCGTGACCGCACTGGACAATGTTTCTCCTACATAGCTTCTGGAACTCAACTATAGCCATTAACATACATAGTTTTTAAAGAGTCAGGTCATTTCTCCATGTCAGCAAAGCTGACGATGCCGCTTCGCGGTTCTTAAATAAACAAAATAAAATTGGTCGAGCGCGGTCTTTCTTTCTTGGCATAGGTTACACACCATAGATACCAATAAATACATCACATTTAACTTTTAACATTTAACTGTAACTCACTTTCGATTCTATTACCCTCTTTTTTATTTGCTGCAAATCCCGATAAAGCCGTTCAGCAAGATCTGAATATACTCCGTAAAGCTGCTTTGAATCTGATAATGCTTTATAGATCCGAAAACCGTTCCAAGAAAGCATTGTCAGAGATAATGTTTGATTGTATGCTTAATCCTCGCAATATTCTTAGAATTCCGGATCATTAACTTTCTTTTGAAGAAAGCAGTTCCCTCTTTTTTCAGTGAATTTCCAAGTATGTTCCCCGCCCTGGAGCAGGGCAAGGTGGACGCTATCCTTACCGAAAACACCAGCTTTATGATAGAACGGCTTGAGCATGAAGGACTTGTTGCCATAGACGAGCCGCTTGAATCCAT
>CACZSM010000299.1 GCA_902783815.1 uncultured Ruminococcus sp. | reverse complement strand
CCTGCCGATATCTATATGAGTAGGGTAAATTTCAGCTTCTATATTATTTCCGTCCGCAAGTTTTTTTGCAAGGCTTTTCAGATACAGATGCGGTACTATCCATATTACAGCTATCATTATAAGGCTGAATATGCCAAAAAACAGATCATACTCTTTAAACTGGCTGTCGCTGCTGAAATACACATAGAAAAATATCACAGAAGCGACACCAAGTATAATACTCTGAATAACTGCTCTTTTACCCTTTGTTTTTATGACATCGCTGTGATACAGACAGCTGTACATTTCCTCAACCGTCATCACGAACGATAATTTTATACCGGTTTCCGGTATCTCATATTCTTCGGCGTCATCATCACTTACAAGCTCTGCTTCAGAACCGTCCCATTCCGGATTTTCCTCATTTACAGACTGTTTATCTGATCCGGGACTATCATCCACCGAGGTCTTGTCAGAGTCATATTCACTCATTATAAAAACAAAATCCTTTCATAAATATCTTTTTTATCATATATCGAGGTTCTGCACATATTTTGCATTTTTCTCGATAAATTCTCTTCTTGGTTCTACCTTATCGCCCATCAGTATAGTAAACACCTCATCAGCAGCCGCGGCATCCTCCATTTCAACTCTCAGCATAGTTCTTGTTGCCGGATCCATTGTTGTTTCCCAAAGCTGCTGGGGGTCCATCTCACCAAGACCCTTATATCTTTGTATTTCATACTTTCCCTCAAGGCTTGCCATTATACTGTCTCTTTCCTTATCGGAATACGCATAATAGTGGTCATTTTTGCCCTTTGTTATCCTGTACAGAGGCGGCTGTGCTATATAAACATGACCTTCTTCTATCAGCGGACGCATAAAGCGGAAGAAAAATGTAAGCATCAGAGTTCTTATATGTGAACCGTCAACATCGGCATCCGCCATTATTATTATTTTTCCGTATCTCAGCTTACTAAGATCTACCTCATCTCCGATACCGCATCCAAGCGCAGTTATTACAGGCATCAGCTTATCATTTCCATAGACCTTATCAAGTCTTGCCTTTTCCACATTGAGCATTTTACCCCAAAGCGGAAGTATTGCCTGAAATCTTCTGTCTCTGCCGCCCTTTGCAGAGCCACCTGCGGAATCTCCCTCGACGATATATATTTCAGTTTCGTTTACATCCTTTGACTGGCAGTCTGCAAGTTTTCCCGGCAGACCAGCGCCCTCCATAGCTGTTTTTCTTCTTGCGAAGTCCCTTGCTTTTCTTGCTGCCTCTCTTGCCTTTGCTGCAGTTATTGCCTTTTCAAAAATAGCCTTTGCAGTTGCCGGATTTTCCTCAAGATACTGTTCTAACTTTTCGCTTATCAGTTTATCAACAAGGGTTCTTATAGATGTATTTCCAAGTTTTCCCTTTGTCTGACTTTCAAACTGAGCGTCCTTCAGTTTTACGCTTATTATTGCTGTAAGACCCTCTCTTACATCCTCGCCGCTGAGGTTTTTTTCTCCCTCTTTTATAATATTGAATTTCCTTGCATATTCATTCATTACCTTTGTAAGCGCTCTTTTAAAGCCTTCCTCATGAGTACCGCCATCTATGGTATGAATATTATTTGCAAAAGAAAGTATAAGTTCATTATAGCTTTCATTATACTGCATAGCGATCTCCGCAGAAGCAGTATCATCGTCATTTTTAGCAGAGAAGTGCATGATATCAGGATGTATCACATCAAGCGCTCTTTTTTTATGGATATAGTCAACGAAGCTGGAAACACCGCCCTCATAGCAGAAGTTTTCGCTTTGTGCATTATCCGGATCACGCTTATCAGAAAGTTCTATATGTATTCCCGCGTTAAGGAAAGCCTGTTCGCGGAGTCTTTGAGAGAGGGTATCATAGTCATAGACAGTAGTTTCCGTAAACACTTCCGGATCAGGCTTGAATGTAACGACAGTACCCTTTTTATTGGTATCGCCTATTTCCTCAAGTTCAGAAGCTATTGCACCTCTTTCATAGCGCTGACGGTATATTTTTTCCCCGTCATACACTTCAACCTCAGTCCATTCTGAAAGTGCATTTACAACAGACGCACCCACGCCATGCAGTCCGCCTGCTACCTTATATCCGCCGCCGCCGAATTTTCCCCCTGCATGGAGTACAGTAAATACAACCGTTACCGCTGGTATTCCCAGTTTTGGCTGTATTCCGACAGGAATTCCTCTTCCGTTATCAGTAACTCTTATAATATCTCCCGGAAGTATTTCCACATCAATTTTAGTACAGAATCCTGCAAGAGCCTCATCAATGGAATTATCCACTATCTCATACACCAGATGATGCAGACCCTTTGGTCCTGTTGAGCCTATATACATTCCCGGTCTTTTTCTTACAGCCTCCAGACCCTCAAGTACCTGTATTTCCGCAGCTCCATATTCCTGATTTGTCTGAGCTATATCATTATTATCCATTACAATACCTCCGTCATCAACATAAGATCATTTTTTGTCCTTATGTATCTTTTCATTGGCTTCTTTGATCCTTTTTTTTTCTGATTTTGTTATCTTTTCCGGAATAAATCTGACCGAAAAGAATCTCAGCAGCCATGCAGCAGCGATCACAACAAAGTTTGAAGCTGCCATAGCTACAATATTCACACTCGGCGACCATACCATAACAAAAAGATCAGCGCATATCAGCAAAAAGCACACTGCCGCAATAAACAGCAGAATATTTACTTTTTTCCTTATCCTGAATTTCTTTTTACAGTGATAGCAGTATTCAATACCGTCCTTCATCTGTTTTATCTCATTATACTGATAGGCAGTTCCGCAATGCGGACAGACCGGCAGTTTAAAAATCATTTTCTGCTGATTTCCTCCGAATCCTGATATTCACAATAATCATTCGTTTTCTTCATCATTTACTGTAGGCTCAGGCTTTTTAAATACCAATGTCTTTTTCATTTCTTCCTCAGTATTTTCCGTTTCCGGCTGATCCGCAGCAGTATTTCCGCCGGAAATATCAATATCTATTCCGGAGGTAATATCCTTTTTAAAACCCTGTTCATCTATTATTCTGTCGTCAGCGGAGGTATCCTGTTCGTTTTTCAGTACAGTTTTCAGTTTCATAAAGCTGGTGGTAAAATCAGTACCAACATTAAGTTCTATAGGTTTATCATGTTTTTGGACTGGTCTATCCTCAGCAACAGGTATAGGATTTGCCTTTCTTTTCAGTTTATTTACAGCCGTATCCTCGCATGGTTCGAGCTTTATAAAAAACGGAACCAGAATATAGAATATCAGAAATGGTATAAACACATACAAAATTCCTCTTGGATCTCCATGATCTCCGACGGCTGAATATACAAGAAGTATTATAAGTGATGAAATAGTAGCGATACTCGCAATAGCGTATAATACTCTATGTATAACTACATTTGATGTACACTTACAACCCTTGCAGATATGCTCACCCTTTGTTCTCAGAGCAGCAGCGCCGATCAGAAGTACCTTTCTGTGACAATACGGACATTCCGTAAAAAGCTGAATTCCCATTTAACTCATTTTCCTCCATTACTCCGAAATTTTAGTTATATTTCCTGCTCTTCTGATAAGTGTCAGAGGAGACAGCTGACAAATGTATATCATATATTTATTCTTTTTTCTGCACAGGACAAAAGATTTAGGAAGTTCATTTGAAACATTCACAACTCGACCTTCTTTTTCTGCGCGGAAAAGAAACTCTCTTGTTTTGCCGGACAATGTAGAATTATCCAGATCAAATATACCTACAATATCATCTGTTCTGACAGTCGTATCGCCGCCAAGGTGAAGATACATTTTCATTCCTCCGACTT
>CACZSM010000298.1 GCA_902783815.1 uncultured Ruminococcus sp. | reverse complement strand
TAAACGAGGTGCTTGAAATGTGTAATCTTGGAATGGCGATTGAGATGAAGGGCGTAGAGCGTGGAATGGCTAAGGGCTTGGAAAAGGGCATTGCTCAGGGGCTTGCCCAGGGTATTACACAAGGCATCGCTCAAGGCATGGAAAAGGGCTTAGAAAGGGGTTTACTGTCAAGCATAGAAAAGCTCATGAAAACGATGAAATGGACAGTACAGCAGGCAATGGATGCTCTCGAAGTACCCGAAAGCGAACAGCCCCATTATGCCGCATTGATCGGTTCATGACCGTATAAGTCCGAGGTTGATAAAAATCAGATATTGGAAATAATATCTGAATGTGAATATGCTTGGTTCTGTCGGATGTGTAACTTCTTTGCCGACATGGGAAAATTTTGATTAAGCTGAAAAACCACACGGGAGTGAAAATTCCTGTGTGGTATCTTTTTGTACCGTAAATCAGATATTACGAGATTTGATGAGTAAATTAAAGAATAATTGAGAATATACCTTAATGATAAAGTAAATTTGACTTTTTCTGACTTTGACTTTTTCTGACCTTCACCGTATAATTTTCTTATAAGGTCAGGAATGGTCAAAAGCGAGGCGAAATATGATGAAAATGAGCGATCTTGTGGCAGATTATATAATGAAGCTCCTTGACGAAAAGGACGGTAATGCGGAAATAAAAAGAAATGAACTTGCCAGTGACCTGGGATGTGTGCCAAGTCAGATAAATTATGTCATTACATCAAGGTTTACTCCGGAACAGGGCTATATCGTTGAAAGCAGAAGGGGCGGAGGCGGTTATATCCGTATAACCCGTGTTACTACCGATAAGCGCGTTGTTATGATGCACATAATCAATTCTGTCGGAGACAGCATTTCATCTGCGGAGGCCGGGGCTGTGCTTGGTAATATGAGAGAAAGACATATGCTCTCGGATTATGACTACCTTATGATAAGTACCGCTCTGTCAGATAAGTCATATACTGCGGTCACTCAGAATGTAAGGGATAGACTGAGGGCGGCTCTGATGAAAAATTTGCTTGTGACCGTTATGATGCTCGATCAATAGAAATAGGAGGGATCTTTTATGATATGTCAGTCATGTGAAAAAAAGAAGGCATCTACACATATCAAAACTATACTTAACGGCGAATTAAAGGAATTCAATCTTTGCTCGGACTGCGCTGCAAAACTGGGCTATGGTTCATTTTTCAGCAGTATAGTGCCGGATCTTGATAAGCTGTTCGGCAGCTTTATGGATACTCTGAATGAGGGCGAAAATGCAAGAAGATGCAGCTTCTGCGGTAGCAGCTTCGAGGATATCGCAAAATCAGGAAAAGTGGGCTGCGCGCACTGCTATGATACTTTTTATGATGAACTTCTGCCTTCAATACAAAGAATACATGGGAGAACTGTCCATGCAGGAAAACTGGCAAGCTCCGCAGGTGCAGAAATGAAAATCAAATCGGATCTTATGCAGCTTAAAAAGGATCTGGAACAGGCAATAAAAACTCAGGAGTTTGAAAAAGCAGCCGAACTCAGAGATAAAATACGCGAAATCGAAAAAAATTTAAGGGAAGAAAATAATGATCCCGATGAGAGAAAGGATGGTTCAGTATGAGTGAGAAAAAAGATATAAGCGATGTTGTGATAAGCACAAGAATACGCTTTGCAAGAAATCTCAGGGACTATCCGTTCCCTTGCAGACTGTCGGAGGAAATGAAATGCCGTGTTGCTGCAATAGTCAAGGAGGCTGCCCTCGGAGGACACAGCGCTATATCCGACAGGTTCAGATATATACAGATGTCGGAACTGACTCAGGAAGAGGCAGTATCACTTGTGGAAAGACATCTTGTAAGCCCGGAATTCATATCGGACAGACAAGGCAGAGGTCTGCTGCTGCGTGACGATGAATCAGTCAGCATAATGATAAATGAGGAGGACCATATCCGCATACAGGTTATAAGACCTAATATGGATCTGGAGGGCGCTTATGACCTTGCAGATAAAATAGATACGCTTTTTGATGAACAGCTGACTTTCGCTTTCAATGATAAATTCGGATATCTTACCCAGTGTCCGACAAATATCGGTACGGGTATGAGAGCATCCCTTATGCTGCACCTCCCGGCACTTAAGGAAAGCGGCGCAATGGGAAAAATAAGCGCATCACTCTCTAAACTTGGACTCGTTATAAGAGGTATGTACGGAGAGGGTACAGATCCGAAAGGCTCTGTTTATCAGCTTTCAAATCAGGTAACTCTTGGTATATCTGAAAAAGAAGCAATAAGCAATCTGCGTGATATCGCAATGCAGCTTATATCTCAGGAGAGAGCAGCCCGTCAGGAAATGGCGAAGAATCTCTCGGTAATTGACAGTATTTACCGCTCCTTCGGTATCCTGCGGTATGCAAAACTGATAAGCAATGACGAATGTCTTAAACTGCTTTCTAATCTGAGATTCGGAGTAGAAATAGGTCTTATTGAGAATATCGACTACGATACTATAAATCATCTGATGATAGAAGTACAGCCGGCTACACTTATGAAAAATATAGGTAAAAAGCTGAGCGTACAGGAAAGGGATCAGCTGAGGGCGGAACTTGTAAGAACGGCTCTTATGCGTAAGCAGGTGCCGTC
>CACZSM010000297.1 GCA_902783815.1 uncultured Ruminococcus sp. | reverse complement strand
GACGGTGATATTGATATGTCAGATGTAGTACTGATAATGCAGGCACTTGCGAATCCAGACAAGTTCGGCATCAATGGTACCGATCCTAATCATATAACCGAAAATGGATTCAAATTCGGCGATACCAACGGAGATGGACTTACTTTAAAAGATGCACTCCGCATACAGGAGTATCTTTTAGGGAAAATCACTTCTTTGGTTTGATAAAGGTTAATTTCTTTTCTAACCTATTTGGAGTTTATATGCTATACCCAAAATAATACAAATTTCCGTACGGATAATTCTTTCGGATATCCGTCTATCAAAAAAGGTCCAGCCTTGAGCTTAATGTCATTAAGCTAAGAAAAAGATGTAAGAGGCAAAAACTCTTACATCTTTTTTATGTATATAATGTAAATTTTCATAAAAAGGTATTGACAAAAAGCCCAAAATGTGCGGCGCAGCGGGCTGTTTAAGCTTTTTCAAATATGAGAAAAAAGCTCCTCATGTTTGATTAAAACTGATATTTACAGAAATTAAAATTACAAATTTGTAATTTTATGCACAAGTCAAAGATAGTGTGGTATAAATATATATGCAGACAGCTGAAAAACAACTACATCAAACAAAGATACAAAAAAATACACAAACAATTGCCTGACTGCTGTCATATGTGTGCCTGCATTCATTGGAATGCAGAGATATGATATAGGAGGTGTAAAAGGCTATTCACGCAGATCTGACCTCTTTGTGTGGATCAGTCCTGATCGAGCGTCATTCGGTGGTCAACAAATAAAAAAACATTTATCAGGAGGAAATAGGGATGAAAAATCAATTCAAGAAAACAGTTAGCTTTGTACTCGCAGTCACTGCTTGTGCAAATCTGTTTATGTCCGCATCATCAATCCAGCCCAATGAAAAAAAACTTATCAGAGCATTTGCAGAAGATATCAAGGTATCAGCAGACAAAAACGTTATTATCGACAGAACCACTCTTAAAGCAGGAAGCTATCTCAATATAACAAGCACAGATACTTCTTCTCTGAAATACTACATCTCCAGAGTATCTGAGGACGGTACACTTGCGACTGAACAGGTGCTCCCGGGTGACAAGGGGTTACTGCTCACAGAAGAACTTTATGAAAGCTGGATCACTGTAACCGGATATGACGTTCTTGGTGAAGAAACAGGAACAGACAAGGTATATTTCAGCAGACTTCCGGTAGTATATATCGACCTTGATGACGGTCATGCTGCAAGCGAAATAAACAAGAAAGAGTACCTCTCTGGCAATCTGCTCCTTCAAGACAGCGATAATACTGATGAACCGCTTTATGACGGCAATATAACCATTAAAGGACGCGGCAACACAACCTGGGGCTGGCCAAAAAAACCATACAAGATAAAGCTTGAGAAGAAGACTGATTTTTATGGATTTGGTGAGAACAAGAGCTGGGTGCTTCTTGCAAATTACCTTGATGAAAGTCTTCTCAGGAATACAACTGCTGCCGGACTTTCTGAAAAGCTCGGACTTACAACAATGCAGACAAAATGGGTGAACCTTGTTATGAATGGAGAGCTTGTTGGTAACTATCAGCTCTGTGAACAGGTCGGCATTGCAAATGGCAGAGTAAATATCTTCGATTGGGAAAAGGAAGCTGAAAAGGCTGCTGATGCTATCGCTGATGCAAACGGCTTCGAGCAGGCAAATAAAAAGGATCTTGAAAGTGCAATGGTTGATGATCTTTCCTGGATCTCAACTGATTCAGTAACATTCGAGGAAAAGACTTATAAGGTATCAGATTTCTATGAATATAACAGAGATCTTTCCGGTGGTTATCTGTTTGAGTCCTCACAGGAATTCGATGAGGATTCGGAGTTCATTACAAACAACGGTCTTTATGTAATGCTGAAAACTCCTGAAACTCTCGTTACCAATGATGAGATGATGTCAGCAGCGAAGAAGATATGGGACGATTTTGAGGAGGCTTACTGTTCTGAGGATGGCTATAACTCCAACGGTGACCACTACACTGACCTTGCGGATCTTGATTCTATGGTGAACTACTGGTTGCTTATGGAAGTTCTCGGCAATAATGATGCCCGCTATAAAAGCAGATATATCTACAAGGATCTTGGCGGAAAGCTCACATTCGGTCCGCCCTGGGATTTTGATACAGGTCTTGGTTCTTCACTCGTTTCAACTGGTGAAACAGGTATGGATATGGATCCAACTGGTTGGAAGGTATCCAACTATGATGGCAACGGTGCAGACGGCAATCCTGACGGAAATCCAGCACAGAATTTCTACAAGGAATTTCTCGATGATCCACTCTTTGTGGCAAAGGCTACCGAAAAATACTGGGAGATACGACCTTATCTTGATGAACTTATCAGAGAGGGAGGAATCCTCGACCAGAACAGTGAATATCTCAGAGAATCCGGTAATATCGACCAGATACTCTG
>CACZSM010000296.1 GCA_902783815.1 uncultured Ruminococcus sp. | reverse complement strand
TTCTGCCTCCTTATCTCTTTCTGCCTGAGTTTTTCCGTCTGATTTGTTATAACCGCAGAACGGACAGTTTTCATCATTATTGATCCTCTGCATTCCGCATCCAGGACAATTAACAAGCAATCCCATACTCAAAACTCCTCTATATTATATTTATCAATGCGTTCCGAGCAGCATTTTATATATTACCAGATTATATTATAGTATATTTTACATATATAGTCAATAATTTTGCGGAAAAAACGCTGAAAAATATGTAGATTTTCTCCAAAAACAGTAAAAACAAACCGGAGAACGCTAGTCCTCCGGTAATAACCATAATATCATGTATGATCATGTTGGTGATGTAGTTTTTGTCTTGACGAACGCAATTCCGGAATCAAAGTTTTTATTGCCAACAACTATTTCAGTGTAATCATCATAATACGAATCAGCGGTATTAGTCGGCTTCATATTCGTACAGTTATTCAAAGTAACCTCACCCTGAATAGTATAACCACTCTGCATAACTATAGTATAAACAAGGAACATGAATGATCCTTCCTCAGGATCTGTCTTTGATACCTTATGCCTTGATATTCTGAATTCAACTCTGTTAAGACCCTTGAGATGGAGAGTTCCATGCGGCTGGGGCACAACATCAGAATCTATTTTTATTCCATAGTATGTTTTGATATCAGCCTCTTCTCCTTCCTCATGTTTTTTTGACGAAACCATGAAGGCGCCCTCTTTTTTATCAGTTTCCATTATAACACTGGCAGTCTTTACCACGCCGTCCTTAGCGCGGTTCAGATTACCGCGGATCATAATAACATCGTTAGCTGATCTTGCATTAGTAAGGATAAAGTCCTCAACAAGCGAAGCGGCCTGCTGATCGGAAGCCGTAACAGATGCAGTAGTATAGCTTCTCATAACGGAAGCGAAGATACCGATACCCATTCCAGATACTATTGAAGCTATGGTAATGGTAACAACAAGTTCGAGAAGGGTAAAGCCCTTTTTTGATCTAAAAACCTTCATACTCTGCTACCTCCCTTTAAGCTGCCTTAGTGAACGGTACAAATGACTGATAAATATTTGAACCTCTGAGAGTATTGAAGTAGGTCTTTACTATCATACCCTTAATTGATTTCTTATCTGTTGCTGTTTTGCTAAGAGCGGAGCTGTCGTCTGTCACAGGGATGATCGTGTACTGAAACTCACCGGCGTTATCCTTCGGGAATTCAGAAGGCTTTACATATGTTGCATCTCCGGCATAAGCTACGATATTCTCATCCTGATTAAAGTTACTAAACAATTCTGTTATACTATCCGTAATACGCACATCATTAATTTCTCCTGTAGCGCTTACAGATGTTTCCTTCAATCTAAGGTCAAGAATAGTATTAACAATTATCTCATTAACAGAAGCGTTTATAATAGCAGCCTTATTCTGGTCGGCATTATTGACAGTAGTAGTAAAGCCGCCCATCATTGCGCCGAGCGTTGAAGAAAACACTATTGCTATAATAGCAACACCGACTATAAGCTCCACAAGAGTAAGACCCTTTTTTGAATTTTTCATCATGATCTTTTTCTTCTTCATATATAAAACCTCCCTGACAGATGCGGAGACCCACATACCCGTACATAATTCTATTATACTACAAATCAATATCTTTGCAAGTTTTTTTTACAAAGCAAACAATACAAATTTACACATATTCATTTGGTAGCTTTTTACAAAAATCACATTATCAATAAGCGGTACACCGACAGCTTTATGTTGTCAATGTACCGTCTTATCAATCAATTATTTGTCAGCATCATCAGGTTGACGAGTCGATAACGCTGTAAACACCGAACATCGGCATGATCATTGCTACAACAACTACACCAACAACTACACCGATTACAACTGTCATTATAGGTGTCATAGCGTCAGTCAGCTTCTGAACCGAGTCATCGGACTGAGCCTCAAAAAGCTCTGCCATTTTGAAAAGTGAATCTCCGAGCATACCAGATTCCTCACCTACTCGGATCATTGAAACGAGTATCGGGTCAAATACGGTATGCTTAGCCATTGCCTCATGAATGGTAACACCGATCTGAACATCCTCAAGCACGAACTGGATACAGTCTTTTACATAGAGGTTATCAACAGCATCTCTTGCGAGGCTCATTGATTTATGTATCGGGATACCGGAATCCGTCAGAGTGGACATGATACGGCAGAAGCGCGCAAGGGAGCTTTGACGGATAATAGGTCCGATAAGCGGGACCTTAAGCAGGAATTTTGCAACGCCCATACGGAATTCCTGACTTTCCTTATTAAGAACCATAATTCCGCCGACGATAGCGCCGATAACGAGAATAAACAGCCACCAATATCCGATAAGGGCATCAGAGAATGCCATAAGTGCAAGTGTAAGACCAGGAAGTTCTGCGCCCATCGAGCCATATACATCCTTAAATGTCGGAAGAACGAATCCGCAGAGAATAACGATAAGAGCGATAACCAGTGCAACAAGGAACAGAGGGTAAGAAAGTGCGCTCTTGATCTGTCCGGTAAGAGCCATATCCTTTTTACAGATTACATAGCACTGATCGAAAGCATCATCAAGACGACCGTTTGCTTCACCGGCTTCGATAATACTCAGATAAACATCCGGGAAACCCTTAAAGTTATGCATTGCCTGAGAAAGCGTAAAGCCGTTATAGAGGTTTTCATTAAGCTCTCTCATGATCTTTTTGATCGTCTGATCCTTTTCTGAATCTATAAGGATCTGCATTGCAAGTGAGAGGTTAATACCTGCCTTCATCATCATTGCCATCTGGTTAAAGAACATAAGCAATGTTTTTTCAGGTATTTTTCTTGTATGGATATCGCCGCCGATATCCATCTGCCATATACTTGTAGGTTCGTCGGAGTTACCTGCTTCTGTGATATCCTGGACGATAAGTCCTCTCTCACGAAGCATACTGACAGCCTGGGACTGTGATTCAGCTTCGATCGCACCCTCTTTTTTCTGGTTTCTGGCGTTCATCGCCACATATTTATATTTCAAATCAGCTCACTCCCTTTTTATCTTCTTGCATCAGTATCACCGATATCAAAGTTCCAAGCCTTTGCTGTCTGTTCGGTGATAAGTCCCTGAGCAAGGAGGTTATCTATACTCTTGCTCATGGTGATCATGCCGTACTGCTGCCCGAGCTGGATAGAC
>CACZSM010000295.1 GCA_902783815.1 uncultured Ruminococcus sp. | reverse complement strand
CGTTTTTTGCGTTCCTCTTCGAGACGAGCCTTTTCTGCTTCTTCCTCTTTGCGTTTCTTTTCCAGGAGTGCAAGTCTTTCCTGTTCGAGTCTTTCTCTTTCCCGTTCTTCCTCTTCCTGTTCCAGGCGTTTCTGTTCCAGCATTTCCTGGATACGCCGTTCTTCCGCTTCTTTTTCAGCTGCGATACGGGCAAGTTCAGCCTGTCGTTCAGCCTCGATTCTTTCTTCCTCAAGGCGTCTGCGTTCTTCTTCCTCAGCAAGACGCTGTTCTTCAAGTTCCTTAGCGCGCAGTTCTTCCTGATATGCCTGTTCTATTGCTGCAGCCTTTTCAATTTCAAGCAGTATTTCAGCTATATTTTCGGGAATATCGGTTTTAAGCTCCACATCTCCGGTCTGAGAGATATATGCGATACCGCCGTTAGCCGTTGCATCGAACCAGGAGCTTATATCCTCAAATTCCTTTACTATTTTTGGTGATACCGGTGCAAGCTGCTTTGATTCCATTATATCATATTTGTGTTCGGGTTCCACGGAGGAACGGAAAAGCAGCATATGCAGACCAATGATGTCATAGAAGTTATTTATGAATTCCTCATCGGGAGTGACAGCCGAATTTTCTATATTTATCTCATAGCCGATCTTATCGTAGCTTTCGATATACTGCCATAGAGTAAGGCAGGCTTTAAGATCGACATTTTTCATTATAGCGTTGGTACGCATTACAGGCGGACGGATAAAAGTAGTACCGAGGGTTTTACAAAGCTCCGAGCCTTTATAGCCCTCGATAGCCTTTTTCAGCTTTTCGACTCTTTGCCATATAGTATAGCCGCTGCGGTCACGGGTCTCAAGGTTATGTTCATTTCGTATCCGCATTTCTATTTTCATTTTTCCGCCGCTCGGATTTTCTATTTCGGTATCGAAACCGAGGGTAAAGACCTCCTCATCCTTAGCGACAGCTGCCAGTTTTTCATATCTCATAGATATAAAGATATACAGTCTGTCAACAAGGGTATTGACAAATTTATTCTCATAAGTCATAAGGCTTTCTTCCTTATGGATATTGAGTATTTTTGAAGGAGTTATCTTTCCGGTTTTCTTATCTATACTTTGGATAAGGTCAGTATGCTGTGCAAGGTGCTTTACGGATTCTACAGTAATTTTTCTTGACAGAGCGATAGGAACGATCTCCTCAACATCCTCAATAGTGCGCCTCGGATTTCTCAGCACATTATCAACATGGATAAGACCCTTTTCTATAGCCTCGACCCATGAGGAATCAATGATCTTCTGCATAAGGATCCTGTTCATTGCAAAAGATCCTTCTGTTCCCCGGAGAATGTTCAGCATAGACGAGAAGTATTCATTACTGCTGTAAAGTTCCATCATCTGCTTATATTCCTCACGGAACTGCTGCATCTGTTCATCATCCTGCATTACATTCTCACCTGCCGATCATTATTGAGATAATTGAGCAAAAAGCCCTATTGAAATTTTGTCCTGCCCGACAACAGAGCAGGACAAAACAGTATATAATAACAAGTTTCAGAACAGCTTTTGCAGACGCTCAAGATAAGCTATGGATTCATTCATTTTATTTTTGCCGAACAGCTTTTGCAGATATGCGCAAAGCTCCTTAAGCTCCTCACGGAGCATTGCAAGGTTAAGGGATTCAAATTTACGGAATATCTTGGTTGCAAGAACATAGTCGATACCGTCCAGTTCATCGCCGCCGCAGGCAACATATACTGGTACGAAAAGACCCATCTGCTTCAGAATACGGTTACCAAAAGCTACACGCAGCTTTTCAATTACCCAAAGGTCGAGCTGGTGCATCTTTTTAAGGTTTTCCTGAGATATAGGATAAAGTGTAAACGCTTCCTCAAACATTGCATTAAGGTGAGAGAAGCTGAGTCTTATCGGAGGAGTATCCGGAGCATCGAAAGCTATACCCTTTTCGTCAAGGTTTATAGGCTGGGCACGGTCATAGACCTTATCAGAGATAGCGAATGTAGAGTCATCGTTATTAGCGGTTCCGATATACCAGATATTCTGTGGAATACGGATTTTACCGTGGTCAAGTTTTATCGGGTCGGAGCTCCATTCGTTCGGCACGATATCCAGTTCCCATTCATCCGCATTCGGCATTTCAAGGATGGAGAGCATTTCTGCGAAGTAATACTCAATTCGTGCGATATTCATTTCGTCGAGGAGTATAAGGTTTACATCGTCATTATAGCCTGATGAATATATGCGTTTAAGGACTTCCGTTTCATTAAAGTTTTTAGTAAATTCATTGAAGTATCCGAAAAGCTCGGTACGGTCACGCCATGACGGCTGAACGGAAGCGATAGTGGTATCCATTTGCAGGAACTTACCGAAGGAATATGGCAGTGAGGTTTTACCTGTACCGGATATACCCTGTAGGATGATCAGTTTTGTAGAAGCCATACCTGCAAAGAAAAGTCTGATAGTTTTCGGGTCGTAGTAGAGGTGCATACGGGAGCAGGCAAAATTACGGTAGCGCTCCACAAGTCCGGGCAGAGTTACCTGATCGTCATACTCAGGCGGAGCGTAGTTCAGGTAGAACCTATCTACTTCCATGAGTTTTGAGAAGCGGCGTTCATTTGTCTGTACAATTCCGGCATCCGTAACTTCAGCAGCAGCTTCACCGCCGTCTGTCTGACCCTCGCCGCCGGCAGCGAGCTGTCCGGCTGCACCGGCAAAGGAGAGCGTACCGGAAGTCGGCAGACCCATCTGTGCAACCTTTATTGCCATTATCTCGTCTTTTTCCTTTACCATTTTAAGAACTCTCTGCTGCAGTACGGATATTTCCTCCAGAAGATCCTCATTGCTTACGATGGAATGACGGAACCTTATATATTTGCGGACAGCAAGTATAATAATAAAAATAAGCAGCGCGAAAATTGCAATAACGACAATAATAGAGATAACAGAAAGTATCCATTCCAACACGCCGAATTGTGTTGAATATTCCTTGAATAAGGAAATATATTTGCTGATATTGAATATCTGAATTATTCCCGTCCATATACCGACGAAGATCTGACCGAAGCCCTGCAGAATTTCGGATATGAACGCAAAAAACCATTTTAGAAAGTTATTCATAGCATTTTCCTCTTACTGCGGAGAACAACTCCTTTTTGATCGGCAGATCACTTTTTATCATCAGCAGTATCTGCCTTTGTTTTTTCATCTGATTTTGCTTCACTGTCTTTTTTATCGTTCTTATCATCAGATTCAGACTTTTTCTCGTCCTCTGATTTTTTATCAGATTCTTTTTTATCGTCCTTATCGTCAGATTCAGACTTTTTCTCGTCCTCTGATTTTTTGTCGGATTCTTTTTTATCGTCCTTATCATCAGATTCAGACTTTTTCTCGTCCTCTGATTTTTTGTCGGTTTCTTTTTTATCGTCAGAACCGGACTTTTCAGCCTGTTCCTTTTCCTTCTGCGCTGCAAGGTATTCTTCTATTGCGCGGCGCTTTATCTCTTCCTCGTCAAGTGCAGGAGCAGCCTCTGGCTTTCTTACACTTATTACTGTTACAATAAACTTGTAAAGCTCAAACAGGAAGAACAGAGCCATCGGAAGAAGTATGCAAAGGAAGAAACCCAGCTTTGTACGGAGAAATGCCATGATATTACCGGCGCCTGAAAGACGGATATTTGTCCATTTACCGATAAGGTCTGCCTGATATGCCGGTATCTCATCATCTATAGGGTTATTATCGCCTCGTGTGATAAAACTAAGAGAGTTTCCGGTATTATTGATTTTTACAATTCGGTGGGTATTTTTTACTTTTCTGCCCTCAATGATCGTCCAGAATGTAATTACATCATTTTCCTTTAATGTGCTTGCATCGTCGATCTGTTTGCAGATTATGAGGTCGCCCTCTTCAAAGGTAGGACTCATTGACTGTGATTCAACAGTAAGCGGTATATATCCGAGAAGATGCGCTACTCCATTGCCGCTTGAGGATGAAAAAACTACTATTGTGATAATAAGCGCAATGATTACAATTAGCCAGAGAATTATATTGGCAGTGATTTTTAGTACCTTTTTCATGACAGTTCTCCTTTATTATGTGGTTTCTATGATATGGAAATTCATTCCGAATTTTATTGTGCCGCCAATAATATTGTCGAGGCAGTCCGGATCATTGCCCTCCAGCCATATGACGACTGTATATTTATCCTTTGCTTTTGGCTCAAATTTTTCATGCGCCGTTTTCATTACGATCGTTGATGCAAGGAATGTACTGTCGCAGTCGCTCTCCTTGCCGCCGCCGTTGGATTTTGTTTTTCCATAGACGGTCTTTTCTCCGTTTTTATAAACGGCTACTCTGATCGCTTCGTCAACATCCTTTGTGACATTTTCGATATTCATTTCACCTTCATATGATATTGTAGAATCTCCGGAATTTATGAGGTAAAATGTGTAGGCGATATAGTTATCGCCGTTATGGGAACCGTTGATCTGATCAACGGTCGGGGGGATATCCAATCCGCTGATATTTGTCATGTTATATACGATATCGGCGTTCAGTACAGATTGAGAGATATTGTAGTCAGGTGTTTCCGACAGGGCAAGACCCTGCTGAACCATATCGTATTTATCTATTTTTACTGTAAAGCTGCCGAATTTCGAGTAGAAATACGAAATAGCGTATGCGGCAGCAACGAGCATGATAAGTATCAGCAGAACAAGAGCGAGTACACGCATGAGAACCTTATATTGTTTGGTTTCTTTTGCAGTTCGCCGCAGTTCAAGTGTATTTCTGACCTCATCAGCCAAATGAAAGCACCTCCGATCTGATAAAGATAAAGGAAACGCATTATACATCCGTGATTTATAATGTCAGTTTTTTTTTATTCCAGTAATTCACTCAGGGAGACATAATCTCCTGAGAGGGGACCTGCGCAGTAATTGCATCCGAATTCATAGAGAGATTCAGCCTGTGAGCTGTTTTGTACGCCGTCTGCAAGGGGTTCGCACTGAAGCTCGTTAACGAAACCTATTATCGAGCGTACAGCCTGATCTGTGCGTTCACTTTTTCCGAGTGACTGCGTGACATAGGGGCTAAGGAGAACATAGTCAACAGGAAGCTCCGAAAGTCTCAGAAAGGGGCAGCCGTTTTCGCCGAATGATGAAAGCATGACATGATATCCGAGTCTGCGCAGACGGGAAATATTATCAGCTGCTGTCGGGTCGTTCACCACAAGTACCTGTTCAGGTATGACGAAGCATATTTTATTTGGTGCAAGGGCAAACTGCTCGCATATCTTATCAGACACTGCAGCAGCAGCGCGATCCATAAGTATGCTCAGGGGCATATCAATGGAGAACCAGTCATATACGCGGTTAGCATTATTGAGATCACGCAGAGATTCAGCGAGCTGTAGAATTTCAAGCGGAAAAAGTTTTTTACTTTTACCGTAGGTTTCAGCGGCAGGACGGAAGGTTTCCGGCATCAGAACGCCAAGACCGGGGGTATTCAGATGAGTACGGGTGAGGTAGCAAATACTTTTTCCTGTAGAGATATCGCGCAGGGGGCGGAAGTTAAGCTCAATAGCGCGCAGTCCGCCAACATCAGTCTGCACACCGGGCATAAGCGCACGCTCCTTTCACACAGTCTATGTATGGCAATTCTACATTCACAACTATTTTACCATATGTTATAAAAAAAGTCAAACTAAACTATAAATTCACGCCGGCGGAGTGCCTCCGCTGTCAATTTCGCGATAGTCGCTCGCTGCGCTCCGCTCTGACCAGCAAACGAAAATTGGTCGAGCGCGGTCTAACTTTCCTGACATGGGGTGCATACTTTAGATAGGAAATATTATTAACT
>CACZSM010000294.1 GCA_902783815.1 uncultured Ruminococcus sp. | reverse complement strand
TCAAATATTTTAACATTTTTGCAAACATTTTGCAAGTATTTTAATGAAATTTTCCAATCTTTTATATCAAAAGTTGTCTGAGCGACGGCGCAGAATGTCTTATTATTCCCAGACAGAATTATATTGGTCAATTCCTGTAATTCCTCATAGTTTTTGAAGGTATGGTACTCACCCTCGCAGTGTCCGACGATACCCTGAACCTCCGGATGATCCTTATCTCCGGCAATAAGAATGACATCACCTGCTTTTGAATGTTCAGCGACTATCCTGTGTATTTTCAGTACAAAGGGGCAGGTAGCGTCCTTATACTCAATTCCTGATGCTTTTATACGATCCATAATATCCTTTGAAACGCCGTGGGATCGTATAACAAGGATAGAGTCATCCTGAGCATCCTCAGGCTGCTGAGCTATTTTTACGCCTTTTTGTGCAAGATTTTCCACCATCTGCGGATTATGAATTATTGGGCCGAGGGTATAGACTTTTTTGCCCTCGTCTATAAGTTTTTCAACGATGCTGACTGCTCTGCTTACGCCAAAGCAGAAACCGGCTGTCTTTGCGACCTTTATGCTTATGATAATCACTCCTGTCGTATATTTTTAAGGGAAGTGCTGAAATGATCCTGTAAGACAAAGTTCAGAGGTTCACTTTATACATTTGCTCCGAAGTATTCAAGATCTTTTTCTCTGAGCTTCTGGATCTCGCCCATTATCATTCTTGAAGCTGCGCGGTAGGCTTCTCCGCCGACCTCTCCGCTAAGACCAAGTTCTTCAACGGAAAGTGGTTTTCCAACGGATACGCATACCTTCTGGAAAGCTCTTATTTTCTTCTTCTTCGGAGTGATACAGACAGGGATCACAGGAACATTCATCTGGCTTGCTACTATTGATGCGCCTGATCTTGGTCTGAGGAATTCGCCTGTTTTTGATCTTGTACCCTCAATGAATATTCCGAGAAGATTACCTTCTGCGACTATCTTTTCAGCTTCATTTATAGCTTTTCCGTCGCCTGCGCCCCTTGTAACGGGAAAAGCGCCCAGGTGACGGTATATCCAGCCCATGACGGGATTTTTGAAAAGCTCCACTTTAGCCATATAGAATATTTGTCTTTTCTGTATGATGCCAAGCAGGACGGGGTCACAATTTGAAAGGTGGTTAGAGGCTATTATGTAGGCTCCCTCTTTGGGTATATTTTCCCGTCCGTTTATTTTGTAGAAAAACAGCAGTTTAAAAAGTGGTATGAGCAGAAGTCTGCCTATAACATAAAGTGGGCTGCGTTTCATAGAGCTGCTGCCTCCTTGATAATACTGATGACGCTTTCGATAGACTGTTGGAGTGTCAACTTTGTCGTATCGAGCAAAACACTGTCCTCAGCCGGTTTAAGCGGAGCGATAGATCTGTTGGTATCATTTTCATCTCTTATCATGATATCTTTAAGTATAGTTTCATAATCAGCTTCCAGACCTTTTTCCCTGAGCTGATTTACTCTGCGTTCTGCTCTTGACTGTGGAGAAGCTGTAAGAAAAATTTTCACGCTTGCGTTCGGAAGTACCACAGTACCTATATCTCTGCCATCCATTATTACGCTGTTGACCTTTGCGAAGGATCTCTGGAGGTCGAGTAGGAATTTTCTCACTTCTGGTATAGCTGAAACGACTGAAGCCGTCATAGAAGCCTTTTCGGAGCGTATTTCCTCTGACACATCGTCGCCGCCCAGCAGAACACGCTGTTCGCCGTTAAAGAAAACCACTCTTATTTCGGTATCGGGAAGGATAGCAGCGACCTTTGCCGGATCATTGATATCTACATTATTTTTTATACAGTTAAGACCAATAGCTCGATAGAGAGCGCCGGTATCAACATATATAAAGCCAAGTTTTTCTGCTGCTGCTCTTGCGATTGTACTTTTTCCTGCGCCTGCTGGGCCGTCGATTGCAACTGAAATCATAGAAAATCCTCCAATACAAGGGAAACTCTTTGCTTCCTGAATTTTACTGATTCATTATACCACACCAATTCTTTTTTTTCAAGCATATCCCGGTGCGTGACCGCACTGGACAATTCGCGTATCCGTCCGCTACGCTCACTACTTTCTATGTTTATTAATTTCTTCACCGCGCTCTCCGGCGCTGCGCCGTCAGAAAGCTGCGTACCCATGCCGCCGCCGTGACCGCGCAGCGGTCACTTTCCGGCTGTATTATAACAGCATAAATTCATGACGGTCAACTAAGAAGCGCCTGTTTTATGACAACCTAAATT
>CACZSM010000293.1 GCA_902783815.1 uncultured Ruminococcus sp. | reverse complement strand
CAAGACTCGGAGACGGCTATGCAGTTTCTGACGACTGTGCAGCTCCTGATGCTATCCTTGTACGCAGCGCCGCTATGCACGATATGGAAATGCCTGAGAGCCTCCTGGCTATCGCAAGAGCAGGCGCCGGCGTAAATAATATACCTCTGGACAAATGCTCAGAAAAGGGTATTGTAGTATTCAATACTCCCGGTGCTAATGCAAACGCTGTAAAGGAGCTTGTTCTTACAGCTATGCTTATCAGCTCAAGAGATGTTGTAGGCGGCATTGAGTGGGCTAAGACACTCAAGGGTAATGGCGATGCAGTAGGCAAAATGGTAGAAAAGGGCAAGAGCCAGTTTGTCGGCCCGGAGCTTAAGGGTAAGACCCTCGGTGTAGTTGGTCTTGGCGCTATCGGCATACTTGTTGCAAATGCTGCTGTTGCGCTCGGCATGAATGTTATCGGCTACGATCCTTTCCTCTCTGTTGATAATGCACTCAGAATTTCTCATAAGGTAAAGCATGTTGTATGCCTTGATGATATCTTCGCTGAGAGCGATTATATAACTGTCCATGTTCCGCTTACTCCGGATACTAAGGGCGTTATCAATGCTGATAATATCGCAAAAATGAAGGACGGTGTCCGTATTATCAACTATTCAAGAGCTGACCTCGTTGTTTCAGCAGATGTCGTTGCAGCTATTGAGTCAGGTAAGGTCGCTGCTTATACTACTGACTTCGCTACAGATGATATTATCGGAGTAAAGGGCGTTATCGTAACTCCGCATCTCGGAGCTTCTACTCCGGAGTCTGAGGATAACTGTGCGGCTATGGCAGCAGATGAGATCAAGGACTTCCTTGAAAACGGAAATATAAAGAACTCTGTAACACTTCCGGCAGTTTCAATGCCTCGTACAGGCAAGGAAAGAGTATGCGTTATCCATAAGAATGTTCCGAGCATACTCACAACAGTTACTGCTGCGCTTTCTGAAACAGGCAATAATATCGAAAGTATGGACAGCAAGTCAAAGAAAGACTACGCTTATACTATACTCGATGTTGCAAATGATGTTGATGCCGCATCCGCAGAGAAGATCTCTGCAATAGACGGAGTTATCAGAGTAAGAGTAATAAAGTAATAATTGCAGTAAAAACAATCTGCGCCCGAGGCATACCGTTTCGGGCGCATTTTAGTAACGCATGGCTGAGGAGAGAAAAAAATGAAGGTCAGAACAAGATTTGCGCCAAGTCCTACTGGATTCATGCATGTAGGCAATCTGAGAACTGCTCTCTATGAGTACCTTATCGCTAAATCACTCGGAGGCGATTTCGTACTGAGAATAGAGGATACGGATCAGGAAAGAAAAGTAGAGGGCGCAGTAGATATAATATATAATACAATGAAGGAAGCCGGACTAAAACATGATGAGGGTCCGGATATCGGCGGAGAATACGGCCCTTATGTTCAGAGTGAAAGAAAGGATATGTATATCCCGTATGCGGAGGAGCTTATAAAAAAGGATAAGGCGTATCGCTGCTTCTGCACAAAGGAAAGACTCGACAGCCTGAGAGAAAATTCCGATGACCCAGGCGCTGGCTATGACAGACATTGCCGCGATCTTCCACAGGAGGAGATACAAAGACTGCTTGATGAGGGTACTCCTTATGTAATTCGCCAGAAAATGCCGCTTGAGGGTTCAACTACTTTTGAGGATGCCGTATATGGCACTATATCAGTTGATAACAGCGAATTGCAGGATCAGATACTCATTAAGGCTGATGGCTTCCCTACATATAATTTTGCAAATGTTATTGATGACCATACAATGAATATTACTCATGTTGTAAGAGGAAGCGAATACCTTTCATCAACTCCGAAGTATAATCTTCTTTATGAGTCATTCGGATGGGATATTCCGGTATATGTACACCTTCCGCTTATCATGGGAAAAAATGATGACGGGTCTATATCAAAGCTGTCAAAGCGTCATGGCGCGACCAGCTTTGAGGATCTTGTCAAGGCAGGATTCCTTCCGCAGGCTATTATAAATTATATTGCGCTCCTCGGATGGGCGCCAAAGGATAACAGGGAAATGTTTACTCTTGAAGAGCTTGTGGAGAATTTTGAGATCAGCGGTATAAGCAAATCTCCGGCTGTATTTGACTACAATAAATTAGAGTGGTTCAACGGAGAATATATAAAGGCAATGTCTGTTGAAGAATTTGCAGAAACTGCTATGCCGTATTTCAGGAAAGCAGTGCCGGATAAGGAGCTTGACTGGGTAAAGGTTGCATCCATACTGCAGCAGAGGACTACAAAGCTGACGGATATCCCTGAGAAAATAGGATTCTTTAATGCTTTGCCGGAATATGATAAGGAGCTTTTTGTAAACAAAAAGAGTAAAACTACTCTTGAAAATGCTCCGGGACTGCTTAAAGCTGGTATTGAAGCTCTTGAATCTCTCAGCAAGTGGGATCACGACAGCATACATGACTGTCTTATCGGACTTGCTCAGAAGTTGGAAGTAAAGAATGGTACGGCAATGTGGCCTGTAAGAATAGCCGCATCAGGAATGGCTGTAACACCGGGCGGCGCAGTTGAGATACTTGATATACTTGGAAGAGATGAATCCCTTGCAAGACTTTACAAGGGACTGCAAATGCTTCAGGAGCAGTGAGGGGATAAGCAAATGATGGTAAATGAATCTATGCCGATAGTGGTTGTTTTGTTATTTTTTCTGATGCTGCTATGGTGAATATAAATGAACATTGAATCACTCAGAAACGCCTGCTGTCAGGGCGAAAAATTTGAATATATTTTTTTCTGGGGACATCACCAGAAAGATATTGTTACAAAAACTTGTTTAAGTCAGTGGTATGAGTGTAAATTCACTGTTGACGGAAAGATCTACCATACCGCCGAGCAGTACATGATGGCGCAAAAGGCTATTCTTTTTGACGATTTGGAAATACTGCAAATGATAATGCGGGCGGACAACCCTGGTAAATATAAAGAGCTTGGCAGAAAAATACGCCGCTTCGACAGAAAAATATGGGATAAGCATAAATATGATATAGTTGTCAGCGGCAATACGGCAAAATTCTCACAGAACCCTGAACTTCTTGGCTTTCTTCTGAAAACCGGAAATAAGATACTTGTGGAAGCAAGTCCCTATGACAGAATATGGGGTATCGGTATGCCGGAAAATGCTCCGGATATTGAAGATCCTTTTAAATGGAAGGGTGAGAATCTGCTGGGCTTTGCTTTGATGGATGTCAGAGAAAAGCTGCTCCGGAAGAAATGACATACTAATAAGGAAAGAAAGAATAAATTTTGGGAGGAATCAGAATGGCAGACGAGGTAAAAAATGAAGTGCCTGCCGGTAACTTTATTCAGGATTTTATTACAGAGGATATCGCAGAGGGCGGTGCGTATGAGGGTAAAAAGGTTCATACTCGTTTCCCTCCGGAGCCTAACGGATATCTGCATATAGGTCATGCAAAGGCTATCTGCGTTGATTTCGGTACGGCAGAACGCTTTGGCGGTCTTTGTAACCTGCGTATGGATGATACTAACCCTACAAAGGAAGATGTCGAATATGTCGATGCGATAAAAGAGGATATCAAGTGGCTCGGCTTTGACTGGGATGACAGGTTCTTTTTCGCTTCGGAGTATTTTGAGCAGATGTATGAATATGCTGTGGAGCTTATAAAAAAAGGTCTTGCATATGTATGTGAGCTTACTCCGGATGAAATGAGGGCTAACAGAGGGGATCTTTCTACTCCTGCAAAGAGTCCCTACCGTGACAGACCAGTAGAGGAAAGTCTTGACCTGTTTGAAAGAATGAAAAACGGGGAATTTGAGGACGGTAAAATGACTCTCCGCGCTAAAATAGACCTCAGCAGCGGCAACTTCAATATGCGTGACCCGGTAATTTACAGGATAAACCATCTTGCTCACCATAGGACAGGTACAAAATGGTGTATATATCCGATGTATGATTTTGCTCATCCGATAGAGGATGCTATTGAGGGTATCACTCATTCGCTCTGTACGCTTGAATTCGAGGATCACAGACCACTCTATGACTGGGTAATTGATAATATAACCGCACCCTGCAAGCCAAGACAGATAGAATTTGCAAGGCTCGGTATCAATAATACGGTAATGAGCAAAAGAAAACTCCGTCAGCTCGTTGAGGACGGCTATGTCGCCGGCTGGGACGATCCGAGAATGCCGACTCTCTGCGGACTGAGAAGAAGAGGCTATACACCTGCATCTATCCGTAATTTCTGCGAGAGGATAGGCGTTTCCAAAACAAACAGCGTTGTCGAATACAGCTTCCTTGAACATTGTCTGAGAGATGACCTGAATGAAAATGCCTGTCGTGTAATGTGTGTTCTTGACCCGGTAAAGTTAGTGATAACAAATTATCCGGAGGGGAAATCAGAAACTTTTGAAGTGGAGAATAATCCTCAGAAGCCGGAGGACGGTACAAGAACAATAACTTTCAGCCGTGAATGTTTTATTGAGGCCGATGACTTTATCGAGGAAAAAGTAAAGGGCTATAACCGCTTCTATCCGGGAAATGAAGTAAGACTGAAATCAGCGTACATAGTAAAATGTACCGGCTGCAAAAAGGACGAAAACGGAAAGGTTATTGAGGTCTATGCGGAATATGATCCGCTTACAAGGGGCGGAGATACTCCGGACGGCAGAAAGGTAAGAGGTACCGTACACTGGGTAGATGCTGAAAACTACCTTGAGGCAGAGGTAAGACTCTATGATAACCTCTTTACAGATCCTGAGCCTGATACGGGAGATAAGAACTTCCTTGACTATATAAACCCCGACAGCCTTAAAATAATGACAGACTGTAAAATAGAGAAAAGTGTCGGAGAAAAGGATGCTCCGGTGTACTATCAGTTTATGAGACTCGGCTATTTCTGCCGTGATAAGGAAAGCACTCCGGAAAAACTGATATTCAACCGCAGCGTTTCCCTTAAGGATGGCTATAAGAAAAAATGAACGGAGGTCATACGATGAGTACAAGCGCAATAATACTCGCAGGCGGCGAGGGCAAAAGAATGAAATCTGGCAGACCAAAGGTTTTAAGCGAAGTCTTGTTTGAACCTATGATACGCTGGGTAATGGATACCGTAAGAGAAGCCGGAATAGACAGTATATGTGTCGTAAAGGGCAGCAAAAAGGAATTTCTGGAGGAATATATTTCTACTCTTCCGTTTGAAGTGGAAACTGTATTCCAGCCGGAAAGACTTGGTACGGGTCATGCAGTAATGACTGCTCTTCCGTTCCTTGAAAAGCATAAGGGCGAGGATGTGCTTATCCTCAATGGTGATGCTCCCTTTGTGAGTGTTGATACGATAAAAAATGCTTTGTCTGCTCACCTTGCAGGCGGAGCTGAAAGAGGCTGTACAGTAATTTCAGCTGAGCTTGACGAGCCAAAGGGCTATGGCAGAATAGTACATGAGGAGAATGACCCTGCAGCACTTATGGCTATTGTCGAGGAAAAGGAAGCTGATGACGAGATAAGAAAAATAAAAGAGGTCAATTCCGGAGCATACTGGTTCAGTACGGATGTTCTCACTGATGCGCTGGGCAAGCTTACAAAAAGTGAAAAGACCGGCGAATACTACCTCACTGATACAGTCGGTATAATCAAGAAAACAGGCAAAAAAACTATATCGTTTGTAGCAGAAAATGAGGATTCAGTCCTCGGAGCAAATGACTGCATACAGCTTGCTCAGCTTAATGAAATAGCAAGAATAAGAATACTTCATAAGCATATGGCGGAGGGCGTAAATATTCCGTGTACTGATGGAGTTATTATCGGCAAGAATGTTCAGATAGGCGCAAATACAGTGATACTTCCGGCTACGGTCATAAAAGGAGATGCAAAAATAGGCTCGTTCTGTGAGATAGGGCCTGCAGCTTTTATCGACAGCGAAATAGT
>CACZSM010000292.1 GCA_902783815.1 uncultured Ruminococcus sp. | reverse complement strand
TTTCCTGACACTTTGATAATTTTGTATGTTACTGAATAAAATTAAGCTCCAGAAGCTACGCAGGAGGAAAAATGTCCAGTGCGGTCACGCACCGCAGGCACGCACCGGATTCAAAATAATAGTATAACATATTTAATGTGTAAAAATAAATTTAAAAGATTTCTTTTTAATTGTGCATTTATTGTCTTGTAATTGGCGAAAATATATATTATAATTCTATTATTGCAAGGTTTGAAAGTCAAACTTGCAAAATCAGACTTTTAAAGTGTCAGTTAAGAAAGAAGGATCCCGAATATGTGCGGTTTATGTGGTTTTACCGGAAGTGTTGCCGAAAAAGATAAGGTTCTTGAAAGAATGACAGATGTTATTACTCACCGAGGTCCCGACAGCATGGGCTACTATACTGATGACAGAATATCAATGGGCTTCCGCAGACTCAGCATAATAGATCTTGAAGGCGGCAGTCAGCCAATATACAATGCCGATAAAAGTCTTGTGCTTATGTTCAACGGAGAGATATATAACTATAAAGAGCTTCGCAGTGAGCTGATTGAAAAGGGCTATGAATTCTATACAAAGACCGATTCAGAGGTGCTTATACACGGCTTTGAGGAATGGGGCGAAAAGATGCTCAATAAGCTGAGGGGTATGTTCGGCTTTGCAATATATAATAAAAAAGACGGTTCCGTATTTATTGCAAGAGACTTCTTCGGAATAAAGCCGATGCACTATGCAGTTATCGACGGTGAACTTGTATATGGCTCGGAGATCAAGAGTATTCTTCAATATCCGGGATATCAGAAAAGGTTTAATAAAAAGGCACTTGATAACTACCTTTCATTTCAGTATGTTGTGCCGCCAGAAACATTTTTTGAAGGTATATACTGTCTTCTGCCTGGTCATTTCATGTGGTTCAGGGACGGTCAGGTATCTGTTACAAGGTATTTTGAAGCTACCTTCGAGCCGGATAATAATATAACCGAAAAGGAAGCTGTTGATAAGATAGAGGCAGCATTTGAAGATTCCGTCAAGGCACATAAGATAAGTGATGTTGAGGTAGGATGCTTTCTTTCCAGCGGAGTTGATTCAAGCTATGTTTCGACATATTTTGCAGATCAGAAAACCTTTACAGTCGGTTTTGACTTCGGTGAGAGATATAATGAGATCAGTTGGGCGGAGGGTCTTTCAAAGGAGATCGGAGTTGAACATCATACGCATCTGATAAGCTCAGAAGAATTCTGGGAAGCTGTACCAAAGGTACAGTACCATATGGATCAGCCGCTTGCAGATCCGTCCTGTGTTGCGTTGTATTTCGTGTCGAAGCTGGCAAGCGAATATGTGAAGGTCGTACTTTCCGGAGAAGGCGCAGATGAGCTTTTCGGAGGTTATACGGTTTATAACGAACCTCATGTTTTCAAATGGTATCAGAAAATACTCCCGGAAAAGGTAAGGTATGCGCTTGCAAGAAAAGCAAAGAAATGGCCTCATGTCAAGGGCAGAGGGTATATTCTGCGCGGCGCAAGAAAAACTGAGGATAAATTTATAGGTAATGCCTTTATGTATGATGATGAGGAAAAAAGACTTCTTCTTAAGGATCCGTCAATTGTTACCCGTCCGCAGGATCTTTGCAAAAAATTCTACAACAGGGTAAAGAACTATGACGAGGAAACAAAAATGCAGTACCTTGACATAAATCTGTGGATGGTCGGCGATATACTGCTGAAAGCTGATAGAATGAGTATGGCAAATTCTCTTGAACTGAGGGTGCCTTTCCTTGATAAAGAGGTATTCAAGGTCGCCCGTACAATTCCGACAAGACTCCGTATAGCTCATGGAACAACAAAATATGCGATGCGTCAGGCAGCCCTCAGACATCTTCCAAAGGCAACTGCACAGAAAAAGAAATTGGGATTCCCTGTTCCTACAAGAGTATGGCTCAAGGATCAGAAGTATTATAACATAGTAAAGGAAGCATTTACCTCTCCGACAGCCGAAAAGTTCTTTAATACGGATATTATAGTTTCATATCTTGATGACCATTTTAACGGCAGAGAGGATAACAGCCGTAAGGTCTGGACTATATATGTATTCCTTGTATGGTACAATATTTTCTTTGGATAAACTGCAATTGACCGTAGAAAGTGGATAGAGTCTGGAATGTGGAGTTATTGTGTGGAGTTAGGAGTGTGGAGTGTGGAGTCACACCACTATTCGTTATTATCTATTCGTTTTTCTCTATTCTCTACTTCTGCCGCCATCGCACCGCGAAGCGGCATCGTCAGCAAGGCTGACATGGAGAAATGACTTGATACGGAAAAATTATGTATGTCAATAACTTTAGTTGAGTTTTAGAAGCCGCGTTGGAGAAACAACGACCCCGGCGGCACGCCGGCGGAAAGTAACCGCTTTGCGGTCACGGCGGCGGCATGGGTATAGGAATTTCTTACGGCGCAGCGCGCGGAGTGCGCAAACCGTTTCGCTATCGCTCACCGGAACGCACTCCCAGTGGGGGAAACC
>CACZSM010000291.1 GCA_902783815.1 uncultured Ruminococcus sp. | reverse complement strand
TACTGTATGTATTGCAAGGCTTGACAACGAAGCATACGGGAAAATTGACAGCAAAATGATCGTGAAGGAGGTTTTCAGAGGTTCCCAGAGTTGTTGTAAAAAAAAGAAAAGGAGTGTGAATATTTTGAACCGCGCAATGACCGAACAGGAACTCGTTGATAGCTTTGATACTGCCGTTAAGGACGAACATATCTTTGTTACCTACCAGCCGAAAATTAATCACTCAACCGGAAGAATGATCGGCGCTGAAGCCCTTATGCGCTGGAAAAATCCTGAATACGGTATGCAGTATCCGTCTGACTTCATTCCTGTTCTCGAAAAAAATGACCTCATCTATAAGGCTGATCTCGCTGTTTTTGATTCCGTTTGCAGATTCCTGAAACGCTGTATTAATCTCGGAATAACACCTGTACCTATATCCGTAAATATGTCAAGGTACGATATTTACAGAAAAAATTATGTCGAACAGATCGAAAAAATCCGTACAAAATATGATATCCCGGTAAACTATCTCCATGTTGAAATTACTGAAACATCTGCTATCGGCGGTATGGAACTTGTTTCCGGCGTCCTTAAACAACTGCACGAATACGGCTATATCGTTGAAATGGATGACTTCGGCAGCGGCTATTCCTCACTGAATGTACTTAAAGATCTTGCTGTTGATGTAATAAAACTCGATATGCGCTTCCTCAGCGGAAATATCGGCGGCAGAGGCGGTACTATCATAAGCGCTATTGTTCAAATGGCAAAGTGGCTCGGTACTCCTGTCATCGCCGAGGGAGTTGAAACTATGGAACAGGCTGACTATATGAAAAGTATCGGATGCAAGTATATTCAGGGCTACCTCTACTCAAAACCCGTTACAGAGGATGTTTTCGTACAGAAATTACAGCAGCTTGAACATGAACCTCTTACTCCGGCTCTTGATCTGACTGTTGCTATGGATGCCGGTAAGTTCTGGGATCCGAAATCAATGGAAACTCTGATATTCAATAATTTTGTCGGCGGCGCTGTAATTTTCTCCTATCAGAACGGCAAAGCTGAAATACTCAGGGTCAATAAAAAGTATATTCGAGAAATCGGAATGAATATGCTTGAACAGGAAATTCTTGATACTGATCCCTTTATTGGTATGAATGAACATAACAGGCAGATTTTTACTGAAACTCTCGAAAGAGCAATCGAATCCAATGATGAAGAAACCTGTGAAACATGGCGCAAGGTATGCTCAAAAACCTGTGGAATTGATGATATCTGTGTAAGAAGCTATATCCGTATGATCGGCAAAACTGAAACTCAGTACCTTTTCTATGCAATGGTCCATAATATCACCGCTGAGAAAAAACGCTATGACGACCTCTATGAAAGTGAACGCCGCTTCCGCTTTGCAAGTGAACACGCTAATGTTTATTCCTGGGAAGTCGATCTTGCAACAAAAGTCATGCGTCCTTGCTTCAGGTGTATGCGTGATCTGAATGTTCCTCCGGTCGTGCATGATTATCCGGAGCCGGTAATTGAAAATGGTATTTTTCCACCGGATTATGCGGATATGTACCGTGAATGGATGAGAAAACTCGAAAAAGGCGAAGTAGATAGTCTGGAAGCTGTAATACCTCTGACTGTAGGACGCATACCTTTCCATGTGATATATACTCTGGAGCGTGACGAAAATAATAAGCCACTTAAAGCATATGGTTCCGCTACTCTTGTCGTAGATTAATAAAAAATTTCCCCGTTCTGTACTCTATCCCAGAAACAGAACGGGGTCTTATTATTGTGCTGTGATATGAACAAGGTGACATATGCCAGGTATGCTCTCTCCCTGCTGGATCATTGTCGGAGACATCATCGCTCCGGTTGCGGCAAATAGTATATTTTTAAGCTCCCTGCGCTTTATCCTGTTTACTATATGAGAACAGAATACACTTGCACAGCATCCGCACCCGGAACCGCCTGAATGTACATCCTGCTTCTTCCTGTCAAAAATCAGCTTTCCACAGTCCTCATGTACAGCCGATATATCAAAGCCATCCCTTATCAGAAGTTCCTTAAGCAGATCTGATCCGACATAGCCAAGATCACCTGTCAGTATCAGGTCAAATGACATCGGACTGCACCCGGTATCACGAAAAAATGCACCTATCGTATCAGCAGCAGCAGGCGCCATCGCTGCTCCCATATTATTTGCATCAGTAACATCAAGATCTGTCATCCTGCCGATCGTGATACCCTTTATGAAACAGTCATTTCCTCCTCTGCCGACTATTGCTGCACCTGCTCCGGTAACTGTCCATTGAGCCGTAAGCGTGCGCTGACCTCCGTATTCTATCGGCAGCCGGAACTGCCTTTCCGCAGAACAGAAATGCGATGAGGTCACTGCCATTACATTCCTGAACGCTCCTCCGTCACACAACAAAGCTGCAAGTCCTATATTCTGCGCCATCGTTGAACAGGCTCCGTACTGTCCCATGAACGGTATCCCCATACTCCGAAGTCCAAGCGTTGAGGACATACACTGATTCAGCAGATCTCCGGCTAACATCAGGTCTATATCATTTTTCTGAATTCCTGATTTCTCTATCGCAAATCTTGCAGCATCATTCTGCATTATACCCTCTGCCTTTTCCCATGAGTCCTGCCCACGCCTGTCATCTGTATAGGTCATATCAAAACAGCTTCCCAGAGGTCCCTCCGCTTCCTTATGACCGCCAACTCCTGCCGCAGCCTTTACTGAAACAGGTGTTGTAAGCATTATCGACCTTTTACCTATTCTTTCTGCCATCTCATATTACCTCCGTACTCTTTCATACGGTTATTGTAACCAGTCTTTGACAGATTTATACGCCTATTATTATCCCATCATCTTTTCAAGCGCAATTGCAAGCTGATCCGGACAACTCGTTCCTCTTCCGTTGCAGTCGATCCCCTTGCAGCGCTTTATTACTTCCTCAACCTTCATTCCCTCAACAAGCGCTGATATTCCCCTTGTATTTCCCATGCAGCCACCGTTGAATCTTACACTCTTTATTATTCCGTCCTCTACCTCTATATCTATTGATCTGCTGCAGGTTCTGCTTGTCTTGTATGAATACTTCATTATTTCCCCTCCTTGAACTCTACTGTAACAAAATGACCGATGCAGCTTTTGCACCGGTCAATATAATCTTTATCAGTCACTTGTATATGGAAGAAGTGAAAGATATCTTGCGCGCTTGATCGCAACTGTAAGCTCACGCTGATGATGAGCACAGGTTCCGGTCACTCTGCGAGGGAGTATCTTTGCTCTCTCTGAGATAAAGCGGCGAAGTCTTGAAATATCCTTGTAATCGATTGTCTCGATGCTATCTACGCAGAATGCGCAAACCTTCTTGCGACCCTTGCGGCCGCCTCTGCGGTTATCTCTTTCGATCTTTTCAGCCATCGGAATTTCCTCCTTTGAATTAGTTTAGAAGGGCAGATCCTCGTCTGTCGGCATATCGGTAAAATCTCCCGTATCTCCGCTTGAATATGCGGTTCCTCCGGAAGGCTGTTCCTGCCTACGGGACTGCCTGCTGTAGCTGTCGTTGCCTGAACCATAGCCTGAGCCATAGCTGTCATAGTTCGACCCTGAATCACGCCTGGATTCACAGAACTCAACATTATCTGCCCATACATCTGTTGTATAGCGCTTATTTCCGTCACGATCCGTATATGATCCTGTACGGATTGATCCTGTCAGCGCAATGCGGCTTCCCTTTGAGAAATACTTGCAAACAAACTCCGCTGTCTGACGCCATGCAGTAACACTGATAAAATCAGCCTGTTTTTCTTCTCCTGCCTTTACGCGGCGGTCAACAGCAACAGTAAATCTTGCCATCGCAACACCTGACTGTGTATGTCTGAGTTCGGGATCTGCGGTAAGTCTGCCGATTAAAGAAACAATATTCATAATTGAACCTCCATAATCATGCTTCTTCCTTCTTGATGATCATTGAACGGAGTACACCGTCAGTGATCTTTGTGATTCTGTCAAGCTCAGCCGGGAACTCAGCTTCGGATTTGAAATTGAAAAGAACATAGTAAGCGTCTGTTTCCTTATTGATCGGATATGAGAGCTTTCTCTTACCCCACTCGTCAACACTTTCCATGGTAGCGTTCTTCTCAACCAGATCCTTGAATTTCTTTACAGTCTCAGCTACTGCTTCTTCACCCTGCTTCAAAGAAATTACGATCACAGCTTCATAAGAATTGATAACTGCCATTTACAACACCTCCTTCTGGACTTTGGCTCTCTTCGCAGGAGAGCAAGGATAGTCGTGCTCTTATACACAACATTTGGATTATACCATCTTTTTTCCCGTTTGTCAAGTCAGAAAATGAAAAATTACGTGGGATTCCCCCTACAACATTCAGTATTAACAGATAGATTTTATCAGATTTTTGTGTTATAATATGAACGACAGCTTTTCTGAAAGGAGCTTAACAATGAATAATATCGTTTCTGAAAAATCACATTCTGCAAGAAACTTCGGGATCGACGCACTCAGAATTTTGTCAATGATGATGATCCTGACTCTCCATGTTCTGAATAAGGGCGGCATTCTGTATAATGTCACCTCTTTTTCACTCCGCTACTATGTCGCCTGGCTGTTGGAAATATTATGTTACTGCGCCGTAAACTGCTATGGTCTGATCTCCGGTTATGTAGGGATAAAGTCAAAGCCAAAAATATCCTCTTTCGCTTTGCTTTGGCTCAGAGTTGTATTCTATACTCTGCTTATTACGCTTGTTTTCAGTTTTATCATGCCTGATAAAATCTCTGTAAAACATTGGCTCTGCGCAGTTTTTCCGGTCGCAAACAAACAATACTGGTACTTTACCGCTTATGCGGGCGCTTATCTTTTTACTCCTCTACTGAATACCGCTATTAATACTCTTCCAAAAAAAGATCTTCGCAATTCACTTATCATCATAACCTGCGTCTTTTCCGCCTATTATTCAATCTCATTCAAAATTACCGGAAATGACTTCTTCATCCTTCAATCCGGTTACTGCATTTTATGGCTTATGATACTGTATGCGATCGGCGGTTATATCCGTTTGTATGAGCCTTTCAAAAATATTAAAAAACCCGTACTGTTCCTGATCTACTTTATGTCAGCTGCTCTGTCATGGCTGTCAAAGATAGCTATAGATTACATCAATTCCGCTTTCTCCGTAAATACAAAGTTGCAAATGGTTCTTGTGCAATATACCTCACCGACTATTCTTATCTGCGCTGTTTCTCTGCTGCTGCTGTTCAGCTCTATGAATTTTAAAGGCATCTCAAGTAAGATCATCGCCTTTTTCTCCCCCTCATCATTCAGTGTCTATCTTATACATACTCATCCACTTTTCTGGACTTACTTCATCACTGACCGCTTTACTACTTACAAGTCCTTTGATTCCATCATTATGACTCTGTGCGTTATCGGAACAGTAATTGCAATTTATCTGATCTGCTCCTTCGCGGATATGATAAGAGAACTCCTTTTTAAACTCTTACATCTGAAACAGCTTCTTAAAAAATTGGATAATCTCTTTCAGACCGGATGAAATTTTGAATATTCTGTGAATAATAATTTTTGACCTTTTATTCAATCTAAAAAAATTTTATAATTCAAGTAGTTGGACTTGCGCTGCGGGGCAAATTCAACAGGAATAAAAAATCAGGAAAAAATATAAAAAAAGGAGGAATTCTATGAGTACAAATATCAGTGTAAAAAAAATCGGTGCATTTTTGTTATCGCTTTTTGCGGTGATCCTTTTGTCTCTTTCTTTTTGCAGTATCAGCACTGATGCCGCTGTGAGCATTAAGATCTCATCAAACATTTCAAGAACCTCATTCTATCCCGGAGGTACCGCTACTGTTACTGCTACCGTTTCCGGAGGCGAAAAACCTTACCGCTACCGCTTTGCTTATCAGGTCAACGGCGGAAGCTGGGTCTATCTGAATGACTATAATTCATCTCCGAAAATCAGCTTCGTTTATGACAAGGTAGGTAAATATACTGTCAGATCTTTCGCAAAGGATAATAAAAACAGATCTCTCAGCTGCGATGTCAGCTTTACTGTCGAAGAGGAAATTCTGCCCCTGAAAAATACTTCCTCCGTTGACAAAACTACAGTTGACCTTGAAGATCAGATCACAGTATATGGAAAATGTACGGGAGGAAAAGCTCCGTATAAGTATTCCTACTACTACTCCGGATATGGCGGTGTACAGAAATCCTTTGGCACCTTTGATAATGACAAACCTCTGAAATTAAGGTTCGATAACCCCGGATACTATACGGTAAAGGTCATTATAAAGGACAGCGAGGGCGTATCAGTAACAAAAAGATTCAGTATCATCTGTAGGGATTCCACCGGTCAGACACTGAAAAATACTTCTTACCTGACTGTGGATAAGATCAATCTCGGCAGCATACTGCATATAAAAGGCGCTGCATCCGGCGGTACGCAGCCTTGTATGTACGCCTACTACTACTCCCCCGATGGTAAACAGTATAAAAAGATCGCCGGATATACACAGAACTTTGAATGTTCTGTAAAACTGCCTGACATCGGAACCTACAAAATAAAGATCATTGCAAAGGATCTCACCGGCCGTTCGATCTCAAAAATAGTCAGTGTGGATTCGATCAGCAATACGAAAAAGGCTTTTTCAAGCAAATCTACAATAAGTACAGTAAAAACTGTAGTTGTTAATACTACTGTTACAATGTACGGAAGCGCATATGGCGGCACAAAACCATATAAATATGCCTACTACTACAGATACGGAACAGAAAACTGGATAAGTATAAAAAGCTTCTGTACCGCAGATAACGCAAGCGTAAAGCTGACAAAGATCGGTAAATATACTCTGAGAATAGCCGTAAAGGATTACAGCGGAAGAGTAATCAATAAAACTTTCTCTATTAATACCGTTTCAGATGCCGAAGCTGAGCTTATTGATACCTCCCAGAGTATGAATGTAAATTACGGCGACTGCGCTGTGATAACCGCTCCAAAGGAATCCGCCGGATCGCTTTATTCTATGCACTACCGCAAGTCAACGGATATTGTGTGGGCTGAGCTGCAAGACTTCAGCGACAACCGTACAGTCAAATTCCGTCCGAGAGAAACTGGCACATATCAGGTCAAGGTGACAACTATAACGGGCGAAAAAACAAAGAGTTATATCGTAAATGTATATGTCGAAGTCTCGGATGATGTTTATAATGAGCTTGATATTATAAACAAGGAAAGAAAAGCCGCCGGACTGGCTGCTGTTTCCCTCGATCTTGACCTGACATTCGTTGCAACCATCAGAGCAGAGGAACTTACTTTGAAATACTCTCATGTAAGACCTGACGGTTCCTCCTGCTTCTCCATACTCGATGAATATTTTGTTGAATATAAATCCAGAGCAACAGAAAATATCGGATGGGGTTATACCTCTCCTGAAACAGTAATGGCTGCATGGATGAATTCATCAGGACACAGGGCAAATATACTGGACAAGGATGTAACAAAGGTTGGCGTTGGCATCAGCGGCGTAAACTGGGCACAGGTCTTCAGTGATTAATAAACTGCCGCAGGAGCGTTTGTTCCTGCGGCTTTGTCATTTTTACTCTATCGATTTTAAAGATTCAACCATGCTTATATTTTTCATCTTGAAATACATAATGAAATTTACAATGAGTGAAAATGTTATCGTAAGCAGAAAGCTCACAATATAACTCGGCAGATTTACCTGCTCCGGGAACATTACCATGTTCATCTGTATCGCATTCATTATGAACGATGTGAACAGCCTTCCAAGCGGAAGTCCGACAAGCGCTCCTGAAAGTGTGAGTATAGTATTTTCCCTGTAGATATAATTTGCTGTTTCCATATTGTAGAAGCCAAGCACCTTGATCGTGGCTATCTCGCGTACTCTCTCCGCTATGTTTATATTAGTGAGGTTGTACAGCACTACCATTGCAAGCATCCCGGCACATAACACTAATACAAATACTATGAAATTCAGCGATTCAAGCATATCAAGTATGCCCCTTACCTGCTCATTCAGCATAGATACTGTTACTATATCATCATTCTGCATCCATTCGTTTGCTATGACTCTTTCATTGTCCTTTTCATCCTCTGCGACCTGTACATATACAAGATTGTACGCCATGCTTTTCCCCGTCATCTGAGAGAAAAATTCAGGCGTCATATATACAAAGTTCCCGGCATAGTTCTCTGTAAGCCCTGTTACTGTTGCTGTATAGGGTTCATCTTCTATCGTGAGCGTTACCTTGTCGCCTGCTTTCACTCCGAGTACATCTCCGAGTCTTTCATTTATCACTATACCACTGTTTTCAAGCTCTATCTTTTCATGTGTCATACGGTCGCGCAGAATAAACATCTTTTCAAACTGTTTATCATTCTCCCCGATAATATACCTTACCTCGATCTTACTGCGTCCGTTATCATATCTGAATTCTGTCCAGTGCTGTGATACAAGCAATGTTTCGGAAAAACGCTTGTCTTTATGGAACTGCGACATTATATATGACTTTTCCTCCGCTGTTCCGCTTTCGGAAAGTGAATATACCTCGTCAAATATGCTGATCTCCTTGTACTGCCTGTCTGCTATAACTGTAAGTGAATCCTTAAGTCCCATTCCTCCGACAATAAGAGCCGTACATCCGGCAACACCCAGTACCGTCATAAGGAATCTGACCTTGTAACGGAAAATATTTCTTGCAGTTACCTTCGATGTGAAATTCATCCTGCTCCATATTGGAGTAATGTATTCAAGAAGTATTCTCTTTCCCGGCTTCGGCGCCTTCGGTCGCATAAGCGTTGCCGGCTTGATCTTAAGCTCATTGAAGCAGGCTATTATCGCAACCATACAGGTACACATCAAACCTGTCACTACCGAGAATACAACACTATCCCACGGTATTACAAGCATCGTAGGCGGCAGTGTGTACATCATTGAATAAGCGTCTATTATTATAAATGGCAGTGTCGGTATTCCTATCAGCACTCCGATTATACTTCCTGCTATCGTCGCAAGCGCTGCATATATGAAATATTTTGCCGCTATGGATATATTGGAATATCCGAGCGCCTTTAGCGTACCTATCTCCGTCCGTCTTTCCTCTACCATCCTTGTCATTGTCGTAAGGCATACAAGCGCCGCTACAAGAAGAAAAAATACCGGAAATACTGCCGCAATATCGTCTATTCTCATTGCATCCTCTTCAAGCGTGGAATAGCCAGGGTAATCGTCCCTTGTATATACATACCATTTCGCTTCTTTCAGACCATCTATCGACTTCTGCGCGTCACTTAGCTTCTGCTCTGCATCCTTAAGTCCTGACGCCGCCTCTGCCCTTCCGGATATCAGCTTTTCCCTGCCCTCTTTAAGCTGCTGCATAGCCTCTGTTTTCTGCTTTTCAAGCTCCTTTTTACCGTCATCAAGCTCCTTTTCTCCCTCTGTTATTTTCTGCTGGGCTGCTTCAAGCTCCAGCTTTCCGGTACTCATGCCGTTTTCATATTCAAATTTTCCAAGCTCTATCTGTCTTGCGGCATCATCCAGTTTCAGCTTCGCCTGGGCAAGCTGCTTCGCACCTTCTGCTTTTTTATCATTGAACTTCTGCCTTGCATCTTCAAGCTGTTTTTTGCCGTTGAGCAGCTTTGCTTCACCGTCACTGAGCTGCTTTGAACCCTCATCATACTGCTTTTTGTAATCCTCTATCTTCCGTTCATATTCCTCTGCCTTTTTTTGCAGATCGCCAAGCTTTTCGTTTATTTTTCCATTCGGGTCAACTATATGCTGTATCTTATCACCAAGCACTGAATCAGCCCCTATTGTATCATACAGCTTCTCAATGCTTTTATTTAATTCTTCCAGACCCTTTTCACATACTCCTATCATAGATTTAAGCATCAACAGCTTTTTTTCAGCCTGCGGCTTTGTTGTACTGTAAAAAAGTGAATACTGCGTCTGAAACTCATTTTCAGCAGCTGTCAGCTGAGCATCTGCCTTCGCTATCTCAGCATCATACTCCGATCTGCCTTTTTCATATTCCGCAAGTCCCTCATTATACTGTTTCTGTGCATCTGCAAGTTTATCCTTCGCATCAGTAAGACCCTTTACATACTTCTCCTTACCTTCTTTCAGCTTTTCCCTCGCATCTGCAAGCTCCTTTTCACCGTCCTCTATCTTCCTTCCGGCTTCTATGAGCTTTTCCTGCAGTTCCTTTTCTCCGTCATAGAGCTTTTTCGCGCCATCAGACAGCTCCTTTTCTGCCTGCGTTTTTTTATCCTCATACTCCTCTTTCGCTTCAGACAGCTTTTTTTGCGCATCTTTCAGCGTAGTTTCATTGAAGTTTTTTATCCTTTCCTCTGACAGCTCCGTATATACCTTTTTCTGCGTATCAATAAGATCATTATACTCATCCGTATATGGTTCAATAGAAGCATCAGAAGCCGTAGTCGTGACATATACATTCGTATATCTTTCTGTAACAAACTCATCCGACGGTACCATAATAAAAAAGCTGACAGAACCATCGCCTACATTCGTATTGCCTCTCTGATATGTAATATGTATGGGCGATTTTACTACTCCGGTAATTGTGTATTCGAGATCCCTTATATAATCTTTTGTCGCCCTGCCCTGTACATCACTGTTAAATACTATTTTATCACCTAATTTACAGGATGAATTTTCGTAGTAATAGCTCTCTATAACACATTCTCCCGGCTCTGAGGGTAATCTTCCTTCCGTAAGGTCAACTTGGTTGATAACCTCATCATTCGTTTCTGTACGCTCCGGAAGCGAAAATACTCTTACTACAGTATCAATATTATCCTGCGAAATTATCAGGTCTGACATATATCCGGGCATTACATCCTTTGTACAGTCCTCATCCTTTATAGCCTGTATATCATCATCATCAAATCCAACGGTCGATACAAGTCTTATATTCATCAGGTTATTATCCCGGAAATACTGCTTTCCGGTCGCTATCATGCTCGGACTCGTTGCCTTTACTCCTGAAAAAAAACCTGTGCTAAGTGCGATTATTGCCATAATGGATAAAAAGCGTGATTTTGTATTACTTATTTCTCTGAAAACATTTTTCCTCAGCGCTTTCATTTATAGCCTCCTACCATTCGATCTGTTCAACCGGCACAGGAGCAGGATTCAGTACATTACTTATGACCTTTCCGCTCCTCATGCTTATTACTCTGTTTGCCATCGGAGTTATCGCCGTATTATGCGTTATCAGTACGACTGTCATACCGTCCTCCTGACATTTCGTCTGGAGCAGCTTCAATATAGACTTTCCTGTATTATAATCAAGCGCTCCGGTAGGCTCGTCGCACAAAAGCAGTTTGGGCTTCTTCGCAAGTGCTCTCGCTATTGATACTCTTTGCTGCTCTCCTCCTGAAAGCTGTGAGGGGAAATTATTTTTCCTGTCCCTGAGTCCAACGCTTTCAAGCGCAAGATCAGCATCCATTGAATCCCTGCATATCTGTGTCGCAAGCTCTACATTTTCCCTTGCTGTCAGATTCGGTATCAGGTTATAAAACTGGAATACAAAACCAATGTCGTATCTGCGGTACGATGCAAGCTCCTTTCCGCTCAGATGGCTTATATCCCTGCCTCCTACCATTATCCTGCCTTCGTCACAGCTGTCAATTCCTCCGAGGATATTCAGCACTGTAGTCTTTCCTGCTCCCGACAATCCTACAACTACTGCAAATTCACCCTCATCAATTGAAAAGCTCACTCCGTTTGCTGCATTTATTGTTACCTCTCCCATCTTATACCGCTTATATACTTCATCGAATTCTACAAAGTTTTTCATCATCTGAGTATCCTCATTTCTGCCGTCAGTTTTTCTCCAGCCATCTGACAGCGGCTTCTGCTACTTCCTTTAACGCATCTTCTTCAAATGGTGAACGAAGTCCTGCTGTTTTTATCAATTCTGTAAATGTCTGTGTTCCAGCTTTGCTGACTAACTTCATATATCTTTCCCATGCCTCGGCACTGTCTTTCTGCATTATTGCAAAGAATTCAAGTGCAGCCGTCTGCGCAAGACAGTAATCTATATAATAAAACGGATTTTCATAAATGTGTATTTGTCTTTGCCAGTCTTTGCCCTCTCCGTAAAAATCTGACCCGTCAAGTTTCAGCCACGGCATATATTCTCCGAGAAGCTCTTTCCACACCTCGTGCCGCTGATCCGGCGTCAGTTCCGGCTTCTCATATACGATATGCTGGAAATGATCTACCATTGTCCCGTATGGTATGAATGTCAATGCGCTGAACAAATGACTGTATCTGAATTTTGCAGCATCCCCGCCAAAAAATTCATCACTCTTTCTCCAGCCGAAAAATTCCATTGTCATTGAATGTATCTCGCAGGCTTCAAGCGTCGGACTTTGATTTGCCATTGGAACAATATTCCTTGCAGTATAAAATGCAAACGCATGACCTGCTTCATGTGTTATTACTTCAACATCATCTGCCGTTCCATTGAAATTCGAGAATATGAACGGCACCTTATAATCTGTAAAATTTGTACAGTAACCGCCGCCTGCCTTTCCTCTCTTGCTGAGTACATCCATCAGCCCATTTTCAAACATCATATCTATAAATTCTGATGTCTCCGGAGAAAGCTCATGGTATAGCTCCTTCCCTATGCGGAGTATATCCTCCGCGCTGCCCTTGGGTTTTGGGTTGCCGTCACGGAATTTAAGCGCTGCATCAGCAAATGTCAGCGGATAGCTCATTCCTGTACGCTTTGCCTGGTCACGGTAGAGTCTTTCTGCAACGGGTACTATATACTTTACAACTGCTCTTCTGAATTTTGCTATGTCCTCCGGAGTATAGCAATTTCGGGTCATTTGCAGATATCCGAGCTTTACAAAATTATCATAGCCCATTTTCTTTGCCATACTGTTACGCAAATGTACAAGCCTGTCATATATACTGTCAAGCTCCTTACCGTGACTTTTATAAAATCCGCCCTCTGCAAGCCATGCCCTGCGCCTGATATCATCATCTGCTGACTCCTTGAACGGGTGCATCTGTGATATTGTACGCTTCTCTCCCTCAAATTCTATCTGAGCCGATGCAAGCAGCTTCTGATAGGCTGTTTCAAGTTTATTTGCTTCCTGTGTTTCCGGTATTATCTCAGGAGAAAATGATCTCAGGAATATATCTGCATTAAGAAACAGCAACTTTCCATATTTTTCCTCAAGCTGCTGACGGTAACGACTTTCTACAAGTAGTTTTGAAAAACTCTGCTCCATCTCAGAAAGCAAAGGTGAATTCTCGTCTATATATTCCACTTCTTTTTCATAAAATTCATCAGTTGTATTTATTGTATTTCTTGTATAGGCAAGGCTCATCATTGTGTCAATATGACCCGTAAACCTGTCCCATTCCACAAATGCAGCGTCTGCCTTTTCAAAGCTGTCTGCACTGCAAAAATCTGCCTTTATTCTTTCCGCTTGTTTTAATGCGTCCTCCATATCCGGCCGTACATATTCCATCTCTGAAAACTTCATAATGTTTCTCCTCTCTCTATTATTTTCTCTGTATTTTTAATTTTACTTCATTTCTCCTGAAATTGCAACATCAACCAGCGGTGCG
>CACZSM010000290.1 GCA_902783815.1 uncultured Ruminococcus sp. | reverse complement strand
TTGCAACAATCTGCGCCCTTTTTCCAAAAATAATTCCGTATGTCCGGAGGACACACGGAATTGAGATCACTGAGATATCATTTTTTCGATAGAAGATTTAGGGATCACACCAACAGAGGCATCAATATTTTTGCCGTCCTTAAAGAAAATGAGAGTAGGGATACTCATTATACCGAACATAGCTGCGAGGTCAGGCTGTTCATCGACATTGACCTTACCGACCTTGATCTGAGGATTTTCATTTGCCACCTCATCGACAACGGGCGAAAGCATACGGCATGGACCGCACCATGAAGCCCAGAAATCCACAAGAACGGGTTTATCCGATCTGAGAACCTCACTTTCAAAATTTGCCTTAGTAATTTCGATTGCCATAGAGAAACTCCTTTCAGTAATATTATGTCCGTTTTTTTAACTTTTTTTCCTTTTTCGGCGGGGCGTCATCTTTTTTCAGGCTCATGCTTATAGTTTTCTCATTTATGAGAGCCTTTACGAACTGAGGATGTTTTTCAGTAAATTCAGCTTCTTTTTCAGGATGCAGAATAATGAAGTCTTCCTGTTGTTTAGCGTAAAGACCGGCGAAAGCGAGAGCAGCGAGAATAAGGTAGATAAAAATTTCAAACACAGCGCCATAAGTGAAATAGGGGTAGAAGAGTCTGAAAATAATAGCGATGCTGACGAAAGAACCGATAAGGGTATAAATATTTTTAAGGTGTCCGAAGCGGTTAAAGCAGGCGATAAAGAACCCGACGACCGGAATAAGCACAATAAAGTACATCAGGATATGATTAAGCACATCATTAGAGAAATGTCCGCCGCCGGAAAGAGCAAGCTGAAGAGGAGCCTGTGAGACGGTAAGATCCGTACAAAGCACCCACTGAGCTTTAAGCAGTGCATTTTCCATTTTTTCAACGCTTTCCTCGGTGTACAGATATCTTTTTACATTCAGTCCTTTATTGATAAGCCTGTCCAGCTCCTCAGCTTTTATACCGGAAGCGATATTGTAGTGTCTTTCCATAAAGGATGTAGCGGCGGAAGCGGACTCAAAAAATGACAATACGCTGCTGGAGCTGCTTTCTTCTGTTTTACTGCTTTCCTCGGAGCTGCTTTTTTCCTCTCTTGGTTTTTCCACAAGAGAATCTATTGCAGACTGTAGTTCCTTTGCGGCGTTATCGACATCCTCCTGAGAAGCGAGCTTTGAATAATACTTAGCCGGGTCATTAGTGATCTCAAGGTCGTCATCAATAAACACAGTAAAGGAAACGAACGAGAAAGACAGCATAAGAACTGCGATAATATAGAATGTCACCATAAAACCCCTGATTATCTGAGAAGGAGTTGTCAGGAGTTTTTTTCTTTTTTTCTTTTTTCTGACCTTCACATCAGGAGCCTTCGGATCACTGATATTCGGGAACTTGTTTTCTTTCATCAATAATTTTCCCCTTGAACTTTTTATCGTGTACTGAATTTTTCCTTGTAGCTTTCGATAGCGTCTTTGATAATCTGTACAGCCTCAGCCTTACCCTTGACCTCATCAACGACAGTTTCCTTATTCTCAAGGGATTTATAGACAGAGAAGAAGTGAGTCATTTCATCGAAGATATGCTTAGGCAGTTCATTGATATCGGTATATGTATTGTAGGTAGGGTCATCAAACGGGATAGCGATGACCTTATAGTCATTTCTGCCGTTATCGAGCATAGTGATATAGCCGATGGGGTAGCATCTTACGAGTGTAAGGGGGTATATTACCTCCGAGCAGAGAACGAGGACATCGAGAGGGTCGAGGTCATCGGCGTAGGTACGGGGGATAAAGCCGTAGTTAGCAGGATAGTGAGTTGAAGTATAGAGGATCCTGTCGAGTTTAAGCAGACCGCTCTGCTTATCGAGTTCATACTTAGCCTTACTGCCCTTTGGAATTTCGATAACACACATAAAATCCTCAGGAGTAATTCTTGCGGAGTCCATATCGTGCCAGATATTTTGCATTAAAAATCTCTCCTTTGCAGTGAAAAAAATAATATACAGATATTATATCACATTATCTTGCAAAATACCACTACTTTTATAAATTTAGTGCAGAAAAAACCGACACCCACAGCTTTACTGCGGATGCCGGTCATAAATTTTTTACTCTGGCGCAGACGGGTCAACTATTTCGCCGTTTGCTACTTTTATTTCATACATCAGAATGTAGCGTTCCTCATCCGTCAATTCTGCCGGTCTTTCCTGAAGGATATCCTTGCAGGCTGCGATAAATTCTCTGTATGCCTTGTCATATCCGGTATGTCCTATTCCGTCATACAGCGCTTCATCAGGCTCAAATTCACGGTATTTCTGTACTATTGCCACCATTTCCTTATGAGTCTCAGCCCTTGCTAATCTGGCACCCTCTTTTGCCGTTTCTATATTTGTTTTATCCTGTCTGAATTCTTCATATTCGGGCGAGCCCTGAACCATGCTTATGAAATCGACGTTACGGTTGAGCCATCTTGTTGTCACTTTGTTACCGATCGTTCTGTCCAGTTTGTTAAAATCATCTTCATAGGCATCATATCCTGACTGCTCCTCAAAACTGTCATATGAGAATCCCATCGGGATCAGTGCTGCTATCTGTTCTGTGATCTCCTTTGAATGTCCGTCAGGATCATTTAAAGGGTCGTCAAGAGTATAGTATGCTTCAGTAAGCTCCATTTTAAGTCTTGTCCGTTCTTCAATGGAAAGGTTCACCGTTTCATCGCTGTAAAGGTCTATGCAGTATTCTATAATAGTGCGGTAGCTGTCAAGATTTTTGTCATTTTTTGTGATATTCTTCTGATTTTTTCCGTACTTATCAATGACATCGATAACCTTGCCGAGCATAGCATTGTGTGCTTCATCCTCGGCATCGAAGTTAAGCTCAGCTGATTTATTATAAACATCTGCATATTTATCGGAATCTCTGTATTTTTCAAGATAATCATTACGGTAAGCATTTTTTTCACGGACGAGCTTGTTATATTCTATTTGTTCCTCTGCACTTATTCCGGAGGGCTGAGCAGCGGTCTGAACTCCGCTGTTTTCTGTCGCCGAGGAATTATTGATTATCAAAACGACAGCTATGGAGACACTCAGCGTCAGAACTGCAAGCACAGAAAACAGTTTGATCATTTTTATTTTGCTTATGGTATAATAGCCTCCTCTTGTGTAA
>CACZSM010000289.1 GCA_902783815.1 uncultured Ruminococcus sp. | reverse complement strand
GTAATCCATTATCATCAAAGCCAAACGGATAGAAGACGTTAAACCCTTTCATTCTTCTATATCTAGCAATCATTTCAGCCTGAGTGTAGCTGAAAATGTGACCTATGTGCAAACTTCCATTTACTGTCGGCGGGGGAGTATCAATAGAATAAATAGGCTTGGGGGAATTGGGATCAAATTTGTAAACCCCCTCGTTATCCCAAAACTCTTGTAGTTTCTTTTCCTGCAAGAGTCCGTCGTATCTTTTTTCAAATTCTTCCATTTTAACCTCCAAAATAATTGTCGCCCTATGATTTAATCATAGGGCGAGGAATCGCGGTACCACCTACGTTTCGCAAAATGCGAATCTCTTTGCTTTTTTAACGATGTTATCCTCACCGACAGATTCTACTTATATTTCTTTCTGCTCTCAGGAGCGACTTCAACAATTTCCAGAACAAAGGTTCTCAGCTCACACCTCTTCTCTGTAGTCCTTTTGTGCTTGTTTACTACTCTCCATCATAGATTTAGTAAATATGGTGGAAACAATAGGGCTCGAACCTATGACCCTCTGCTTGTAAGGCAGATGCTCTCCCAGCTGAGCTATGCTTCCACATCTGTCTGAGGAGCTTCTTTTTTGAAGTTCTCTCAGCGACAGTTAATATATTACCATATCATAAAGGAAATGTCAAGCATTTTTTTAAATTTTTTTTAAAATATTTCCTTCCAGTCCGAAATACGCATAAACAGCGGTTTTTTTACAGTGCTACAGTAAAACAGACCCATTTTCCGTATTCACTTTGTACGGTTATGCTCCCTCTGTGAGCCTCTGCGATCGACTTTGCTATCGACAGCCCAAGACCATAACCTCCGCTTTTGCTGTTGCGTACCTCATCCTCACGATAAAAGCGCTCAAAGACCTTATCCAGCTTATCCTGGGGTATGCCCCTTCCGGTATTGAACACCTCTATAATACGCTTTGCTCCGTGTTTTGTGAGTTTCACGGATATCTCTCCGTTTTCCCCGGAATACTTTTCAGCATTATCAATCAGTATCGTAAGAATATGTCTTATTGCGCTCTGATCTCCATGATAGTCGATATTCTCATCCGCTTCTACAGTAAATTTTTTTCCGCTTTCAAACATACGGCTCTCAAAAGGCAGTGCGGTCTGCAAAACAAGGTCAGTAAGACTGAAATCCGACATATTCAGGCTGCTGCTGTTTTTATCATCAAGCCTTGCAAGACTCAGAAGCTCATTGACAAGCTCACTCATTCTCATCGTTTCCGATGAGATATATTCAAGCCATTTATTCTCCCCTATCTCACTTTGCAGCACATCTACATTCGCGCTTATTACTGCAAGAGGTGTTTTAAGCTCATGGCTCGCATCAGATATAAAGACCTTCTGCTTGTCAAATGTTTCCTTTACCGGTCTTACAAGCCATTTCGACAGCAGTATCGCAATTATCATCAGGACTATTATCCCGACAGCAAATATGATGCCTGTAATCATCATAAGATTTTCATTGTTCTGTCTTTCAGCAGACACATCAAGAAATACGACTATTCTTCCATATGATCTGTCATGAACACTGTAAGCCATATTTCCTATTCTTCCGTTAGTGCTTCCGCTTTTCAGCACATCATCCGCAAGACTTATGATCTGATCCGCCAACTGCAGCACATCCCTGTTTGATACTATGCCAAGAACCTCATTATTATAATTAATCATAACGGAAAATGTTTCAGCATAGCTGCCGTTTTCATCAAAATAAGGGTCTATTCTTGTACTTGCGATATTACCGTCCCGTTCTGCGATCCTGTTCAGCTTTGTATTTATTCTCTCATTACTCTGTCCCTGAGCGATAGCATTTATCGTGAATACTATAATCAGCAGTACCGCCGCCATCAGACAGGTAATTATTGCCGCTATTTTATGCTGGAGGCGTTTTATCATCTTCTTCCGCCCTCCAGACAGTAGCCGATACCCCTCCTTGTCTTTATCTGCACCGCTGAATGAAGCATCTGCAATTTCTTTCTCAGAAAGGATATATATACCTCTACATTATTATATTCAGAGTCTCCACCGCTGCCCCATATTTTTTTTACAAAATCCTCTTTTGTAACGATCTGTTCACCTCTTGATATAAGCAGCTCCATCATCTGAAACTCCTTCCTCCCAAGAACTACTGAACTACTGCCGCATATCAGCTCTCCCTTTTTCATTTCAAGAGTGATATCTCCGTACTTCGGATTTATATCCTGCGGGATATTCCTTCTTCTCGTCATTGCCCTTATTCTTGCAAGAAGCTCCCCTTTTACAAAAGGTTTTGTCAGATAGTCGTCTGCTCCGCAGTCAAGCCCCTTTATCTTATCGTCTGTTTCCGATTTAGCCGTAAGCAGCAGCACAGGAGTCTCTATCTCCTTTACACGAAGATATGACAGCACATCCAGACCATTCATCCCCGGAAGCATGATATCAAGTATTATACAGTCATATTCATTTTTCAGTGCAAGCTCCAGACCTGTCCTGCCGTCATTTGCAACATCAGCGGAGTAACCCTCCATCCGCAGTATCGCCCCTACAGCATCCGCAAGCCCTATTTCATCCTCAACTACAAGTATCCTCATATCACACACCATCCCGTCATTTAAGCTCCGCTACAGTAACGCCTGAATCACCCTCGCCAAATACACCCAGTCGGAAGGTCCTTACCGACGGATGCGTTTTCAGATGCTTCTGTATTTCTCTTCTGAGAACTCCCGTTCCCTTTCCATGTATTATTGTTATCTGGTGAAGTCCCTGCAAAACAGCCGAGTCTATTGCCTTATCAACATCAATTATAGCGTCCATAACTACCTGACCTCTTACATCGACCTCCGTTGACGCCGCACTCCTTACATCCCTGCGTACCGTTCTTACGCTGCTTCTCTGGGGTATTTTCACCTTTTCCTGCTTCAAAAGTCGCAGATTGTCCATTTGTACCCTCGTCTTGATTATCCCCGACTGTACAAGTACATTTTCCTTTCCTACTTCAAGGACTGTACCCTCCTTGTCTATATCAAAAATAAGTACCCTGTCGCCCTTTTGCAGCGGTCTTGGCAGCACATATTCATCATTGCTTCTTTTATTTACAGGATCGGCAGCATCCTCCATATTCCTTATATCTGCTCTGAGCTTTGCCCTTTCCTCCGCCGTTACATCCTGTTTTTTCCGTATTGCTTCTATCTCGTCAAGAACTCCATATACCTGCGCCCTTGCCTTCGCTATTATATTTTCAGCCTGCGCCTTTGCAAGCTCTATTTCATTCTGCTTATCCTTTTCTGCTCTTTCAGCTGCCGCTTTCGCCCTTTCAAGCTCCTCCTGAGCCTGCGCCCTTATCTTTTCAGCTTCCTTCAGCTTTTCTTCAAGCTCTCCGCGGCTTTCCTCCAATTTCTGTACAACACTTTCAAATCTTGTGCTTTCATCAGAAACAAGCTGCTTCGCTCTCTGCACGACCTCATGATCCATTCCAAGCCTTTCAGATATCGCAAAAGCATTTGATCTTCCCGGCATTCCTATAAGTAGTCTGTATGTCGGACGAAGCGCCGCTACATCAAATTCACAACAAGCATTTTCTACTCCCTTTGTTTCCAGCGCATATCTTTTAAGCTCTGCATAATGCGTTGTGGAAGCAATTATTGCTCCCTGATGCCTCAGCTGTTCAAGTATTGCCGCGGCAAGGGCTGCTCCCTCGACAGGGTCTGTACCTGCTCCAAGCTCGTCTATCAGCACCAGACTCCTGTTATCCGCCTGTGTCATGATATCTATGATATTCGTCATATGTGCGGAAAATGTTGATAATGACTGCTCTATGCTCTGTTCATCTCCAATATCCGCTAATATCTTATCAAATACGGAAAGCTCACTGTTATCTGCCGCCGGTATCATCAGTCCACTCATCGCCATAACTGTGAGCAGTCCTATGGTTTTCAGCGAAACTGTCTTTCCTCCGGTATTGGGTCCCGTTACAACAAGCGTATCAAAATCCACTCCAAGCTCTATATCCGTCGGAACTACCTTTTCAGCCGGTATCAGCGGATGTCTTGCTCTTTTTAGCTTTATCCTGCCTTCTTCGTTCATTATCGGAAGTGATGCCTTCATCGAATATGCAAGCTGCGATTTCGCAAAAATAACATTCAACTCCGTGAGCATCTCGTAGCTTCGTGATATATTATCTGCATATGCTCCAGCTTCTGCGGATAACTCCGCAAGTATTCTCTCTATCTCTGCCTGCTCCTTCGATTTAAGCACCCGTATATCATTATTCGCTTCAACTACAGCCATTGGCTCAATAAATACAGTCGATCCGCTTGCAGATGTGTCATGTACAAGACCAGGTACATTTGATCTGAATTCAGCCTTTACCGGAACTACAAATCTCCCTCCGCGCATCGTTACTATACTGTCCTGGAGGTATTTCTGCATTGAGGTACTGTGTATCATCTGGTCAAGCTTCTCCCTTATCTTTGATGAAGCCGCAGCTATCTTTTTTCGTATTGCTGTCAGTGCCGGTGATGCGGAATCTGCTATTTCTTCCTCGGAAAGTATTGCTGTGGTTATCTTCGTTTCAAGATATTTATTCGGTACAAGTGCATTAAAACGACTGTCAAGCGCACTTTCAACAGAACTGCTGTGATTTTTCCAGTCTGCGACTGTGCGTATGGTTTTCAGAAGATACGCGATCCTGAGCAATTCAAGCGTTGTAAGAACAGCGCCAGCCTCTGCTCTTCTGAGAGCACCACTCATATTATGAATATTCCCGAATGCCGGAGATCCGAACCTTCCGGATAACGCATGAGCATCCGCAGTTTCCGAAAGCAGCAGTTTTGCTTCATACAAGGTTTCAGCCGGTCTGAGGGAAAGTGCAAGATTTTTTGCATCCTCAAATGAGGTATAATCTGCCAATTTTTCTAATATTTTATCAAATTCAAGTGTTTTAAGATGTTTATTCATATTTTTCCTTTCTGTTTTACCAATACACAACGAACACTATGCGACCATTCTAATTATACAGCGCAATGCCTGCTCTGTCAATGTGTGCGTGACCGCACTCATGGAATTCAACTTTCTTTAAAAGAAAAATAGCCAACAAAAAGGCAAAAGTTTCGGTCAAGCCTTTTCAAAGGCTTGTGGTGCGTGACCGCACTGGACAATTCGCGATAGTCGCTCGTTGCACTCCGCTCTGACCAACAAACGAAAATTGGTCGAGCGCGGTCTGACTTTCCAGACATGGGGTGCATACTTTAGATAGGAAATATTATTAACTATTCGTTATTCAGACCGTGCAAAAAGTCGAAAATGTAAAAACAAACTCGTGATTTAATGCGAGTTTTTGACGCATAATTTAAGATAAAAAGCAGATTTTGCACAGTCTGTATTCGTTATTCTCTCTTTCTGGCGCAGTGCCTGCGGTGCGTGACTGCACTGGACAATGTTCCTCCAACGCAGCTTCCGAAGCTTGATTGTAGTCAATAACATACATGATTTCTAAAGAGTCAGGACATTTCTCCATGTCAGCAGAAGTAGAGAATAGAGAAAAACGAATAGATAATAACGAATAGTGGTGTGACTCCACACTCCTAACTTCAAACTCTCACTCTATTCACTATTCTCTATTCGTTATTCTCTATTCTCTCTTTTCTCTCTTTCCGGCGCTTTTATTTTTCGATATGTTGATTTAGAGAGGATACTATGCTATAATCTGTAAAAGGAAGTGCAAAATTGTGATATTGCTAATATGAGGTGTACCACATGAAAAAGAAAGTTAAAAAAAGTAAAAGACTTCGTAATCTGCTGATAATGATGCTGGCACTGGCTGTTTTGCTCACAGCGGCGGTTTCGTTTGTAAGCATCAGGCTTTTTACAATAAAAACAAGGGAAAACAGAACAGCCGCAGCCGAAGGAACATCAAAACTCGTATCACAGATAGTTGATGCGGATAAGGTGGATAAATGGCTTAGTGACGGTATTGACGATGATTATAAAAAAACAGCAGACCTTATCGAAAAAATACTCAGAAATACACATGAACTTGAATTTCTGTATGTTTATCAGATAAGAGAGGATGGCTGTCATGTGGTATTCGATTTCGATACGGAAACAGTCCAGGCCGGCGAATTCGGAGAGGTCATTGATTTTGAGGAATCCTTCCTTCCGTATAAACAGGCGC
>CACZSM010000288.1 GCA_902783815.1 uncultured Ruminococcus sp. | reverse complement strand
GCGGTCTTACTTTTATGGCATTGGAAAATTACTTGGCTATGCCAAAACTGCGCCGGCATCGAAGATGCGTTGTGTGCATAGCACCATCGTCAGCTTTGCTGACATGGAGAAATTACCTGACACTTTAACTATTATGTATGTCAATAGCTAAAGTTGAGTTTTAGAAGCACAGTTGGAGAAACATTGAGAGCGCAGGCACTGCGCCGGTCACGCACCGCAGGCACTGCGCCTAACTCCACACTCCTACAGATCAACACTCCATTCGTTCTTTTCTGTTTTCTCACTTTTGATGTCTTTTATTCTGTCAAAGCTGATAACAATAGGATCGATTTTACGGTTTTGAATATCATCTGATCCATAGAGTATGAGTTGTTTCCGGGTAACATCAACGGCCTTAACAGGAGCGGTTATACTTGCATAGAAGCCGCCGGACTTATGTTTATCGGGGACAAAGTAGGTGACAGTGATCTCAAAAGCATAATTGTCATCCAATAGATAATTTATCAGAGCCAGTTTGCGGTTCAGTATTTCCATTTCATAATCAGAAAGCTCTGATTCTGCATCAGTAAGTCTTGCCTCCTCGTTCACCATATCGTCGTAGCCGGATAATGCTGCGAAGGGTGCGAACTGAGCAGCCCTGTCATAGAGTGACATTTGCTTACGATACGGATTCTTGCGGTAGGTGACATCAATAATATCTGCATATACTTTTCTTGGATCCTCTTTCATGCCTTATGACCTCCGATCTGTCCATTTCTTTCAATAGTCGTTCCACCCTCAATAAAATTCATACCTTTAAGAACGGCATTTTTTCCGAATCTGTCCTGTAGGGAAAGAGTAGTTCTAAGGAGTTTTTTTTCCTTTTCATCCTTTTCATGTTCAAGTTGTCTGTCCTTTTCGAGTTGTTCATAGTCAGTAAAAAGGTCGAGTTGTTCAGGTTCATCCTCTGGTATAGATGATTCCGGTATAAGATTACAGGCTGCGACAGTGATTCTTCTTAGCAGCAGATCAGGGTCAGTTATCCTTTTATACAGTTCCATCATAGCGGACACTATTTTTCTTGTCGAGTTTGTGTATTTATCAAGATTTCCGGTACCATGGGAATGACCGGGATGAGGTCGTCCATATGGGTCGGGCAAGACCTTTCCAGTGTATTGCAGACCTGTTTTAGCAACAGCATAGACTGTATCATTAATTGATTTACTTGGAATATCGACAATAAGGCTTGATCTGTCATAACCTATTGTCAGTGTCATTTGTTTTGTAGCAACTTTTTTTCTTACAAGGTCCTGAACTAACAGTTCAGTCATTTCTCTTACAATAAGTTCACCTTTTTCATATGAGTATGGTTCTTTAAGTACCTGACCAGAGGAAAGTGAATTAGAATCCGGACGATATTTTTTAATATATTCTATAGTTGTCGGTTCATATCCCCAGGCGTGGTCTATAAGAAGCTCAGCATTTATTCCAAACACTTTATAAAGTGCAGTTTCCTTTTGAGGATCCATTGATGCTTTTGCGATATCACCCATTGTATATAGTCCGAGAGATCCGAGCTTAGCGCTGTAGCCTTTCCCCACTCTCCAGAAGTCGGTAAGTGGTTTATGGCACCAAAGAAGCTCTCTGTATTTCTGCTCATCAATTTCAGCAATACGGACTCCATATTCATCAGCCTGAATATGTTTAGCGACTATATCCATAGCGACCTTTGCAAGATACATATTAGTTCCGATACCGGCAGTAGCGGTAATTCCGGTAGTAAACAAAACCTCGCGTATCATAGTCATAGCGAGGCTGTGGGCGTTCATTTTATATATAGACAGATAATTTGTGACATCAATAAAAACCTCATCAATAGAATACACATGGATATCCTCCGGAGCTATATATTTAAGATAGATAGAGAATATTTTTGTACTGTATTCCTCATACAATCGCATCTGAGGCGGAGCTATGATATATGATAATTTCAGTGAAGGGTCTGTTTTTATTTCATTATTATTATAGGAGGACATAGAAAAACAATATTTGCCGTTTTGGTCTTTTATAGCGATATTATTTTTTATTGCATTATTTAATCTTTCCTGATTAACCTCTTTTACACGCTGTATAACTTCAAATAATCGTGCTCTGCCCGGTATTCCATAAGATTTAAGAGAAGGTGAGACAGCAAGACAGATTGTTTTTTCGGTTCGTGATGAATCAGCCACTACCAGATTAGTTGTGAGCGGATCAAGACCTCGCTGCATACATTCCACACTTGCATAAAAACTTTTAAGGTCAATTGCGATATAGATTCTGCTCATAGAGAAGCTCCTATTCATCAGCCGGACATTCGACAAACCATCTGCCGACACGGGAGGCGAAATACTCATTTGTTTTTTCAAAGAACAATAGTTTTTCCTCACCGCGAATAACGATAGTATAGCAATTTCCGCTGTATTTTTTATCCAGAGATGAAGCAGGGCGGAAATCCCTGACCTCATCTATTCTGAAAATGCGTCCATCCGACCAGATAATTGAGCGTGGCTGCATATAACCTGTTGAGTCAAAATCGGTATTGACCTTTACATATACTCTGTCCTTTGATCTTTTAGCAGTATTCTGCTGCTGTCTTGTATTAATCATAAAAATCACATCCCGTCAATTGTTTATGTCAGCACATAATCTTTATATTATTATAACTCATTTACATACGGATAATCAATAAGTAAAATCCAGGAAAATACATGATGTACAATTTATTGTCTATTTGTTCATTGAGTGCTGACCAATTTCTCAATTTATTAAAGATAAAATAAATATTTTAAAAATATGTAGTAAAATAGCATATTTTGTGGTATAATTGGTGTG
>CACZSM010000287.1 GCA_902783815.1 uncultured Ruminococcus sp. | reverse complement strand
TTATCTATTGATTCCAGAAGTACAGTGATGTCTATATTAAGACATTCTGCGATACGCATAAGCAAAACAGTATCAGGAGTACGCCGTCCTGTTTCCCAGTTTGCGATACTCGAGCGTTCCACAAAAAGCATATCAGCAAGCTGTTGTTGAGATAGATTTCGTTCTTTCCTTAATTGTTTTATTATGTCAGAAAATGAGTCGTTCATAGATATTATCCTTTCCTTAGCTATGCAATTATATTATAGGCGAAATTAAAAATAAAAACAATCTGTAAACAAAAAAAGCGTTTGTGTCAGAAAGACACATTGTCAAGATCAATATAGAAGGCTTTGGTGATTATTGAAGCAAAGGCAGACGAAGGCTGGACTTTTGCAGGTTATAAAGACAGATCTACAGGCGCAATTGTATAAAACAATGCAAGATATGAGCTTGATGTAAAAGAGGAGCTTGATCTTGTCGCATTGTTTACAGTAGAGAGTAAAGATATCGTAGCAGAGCATACCTTTCGGTATTATATTGATAACTATGCTATCTTACTGAGTTTTATGTAATTTGAGTTGAATTAGAGTTGGAATTGTTGTATAATACTGATTAGAGATAAGGAAACCTCTGAAAACCTCCTTCACGATCATTTTCCTGTATGCAGAGTTGAAAAAAATGTGCGGAGGCCCCTTGACGATTGACAGCAGAATTAATGAAGGAACAAATGTTAAAATAAGAATTCCGAGGAGTTTGTAATGAGAATCATTTGTGTTGATGATGAGGAGCTTGTATTGAATCTTGTAGTACATATGTGCAGCCAGTTGCCTCAGATCGATGATGCAAAGGGCTTTTTGAATCCGCTTGAAGCGCTTGATTATCTGGATAATAACAAGGCGGATATTGCGCTGCTTGATATTGATCTGCCTGAAATGGACGGTATCAGCCTTGCTGTCAGAATGAAGGAAAAGCATACGGATATTTCTATAATTTTTCTGACAGGTTATTCGCATTATGCTCTTGATGCTTTCAGAATTCACGCAAACGGATATTTGATGAAGCCGATTGAAAAGGAAAGACTGGAGGATGAAATACAGTACACGCTCAGGAACGAAACAAAGCCGAAGTATCCTCATATATTTGCAAAAACTTTCGGTGTGTTCGACTTCCTGATTGACGGGAAATCAGTACGCTTTGAAAGGTCAAAGTCAAAAGAGCTTCTGGCGTATCTTGTAGATAAGCAAGGTTCAGGCGTAAAGAGGGCAGAGGCGTTTGCCGCATTGTATGAAAATAAGATATATGACCGTAAAATGCAGAAGCAGTTCAATGTTATTGTACATAATCTGAAAACAACATTGGAGGAAAACGGCGCAGGCGGTATTCTTGAAATGAAATCAGGCGAGCTGAGAGTAAATGCCGAATTGCTTGACTGCGATTTGTACCGTCTTCTGGACGGCGATGCAGGCGCAGTGAACTCTTACCGCGGCGAATATATGAGTACCTACCAATGGGCGAGTATTACAGAGGCATTTATTGAAATGTCCGTGAAAAAATAGAATACTCTTAAAATGCTTTCTGTAGCACGCAGAAGTCATTATTTTTTTTATTCTTCCAAAAGTAGCCTGAATTTGTTATACATTTGTTATACGCCGTATGTTATAGTAAAAATGTAATACTGTAACTATTTTTGAAAAAATAGTTTTCCGCGAAAATATTTTTTATTGAGAAATAATTTTTGAAGCAAATCAACTAAAGATATATGCAGTTTTTTATGATAAATTACAAAATAATAAAAAATCAGCCAAATATTTCTTTTTCGTTCGGATAAATGTGTAGAAACGAAAAAGAAGGGAGGAAAGTTCGATGTCGGATATGGAAATCTTGCTTGCAGAATTATTCGGATATCAGTTGTTTGAGCAAGACCAAAGATTACAGCTTATGACAGAGGATACACTTTGCAGATATGATGATTATATACTTTCTTTGGATGATCTTGAGACTGCAGCAGGCGGAGTTTCTGATATCCCGCCGGACATTGAAGGGGGGAAAAAAGAATGAATATTTCTTTTTCGCCCGATCAGCTTTATAAGAAGTACAGACCGATAGTTATGTCCTATATATCGGCAAGAATACATTGCGAAGAGGACGCTGAGGATCTCTGCGGAGATGTTTTTGTAAAACTTTTTGGAATGATTGAAAGCTACGATGAAAAAATAGCGTCAATTTCAACGATCCTGTATAAGATCACGCACGATGCCGTAATTGATTATTATCGCAGGAAACGAGAGTACGATGAGCTTTCTGAGGATCATGCGGTACTTCCATCCTCTGAGGATATCATTATGGACAGAGAACGCGCAGATGAACTGATAAAGGCTCTGTCAAAGCTGCCTCCGCAGCAGAGAGATATACTGATACTTCGGTTTTATCGCGGCTGGACGCTTGTAAGGATCGCCGAAGAGATGGGACTGTCATATAATAAGGTCGTGAGCAGACAGAACAGCGCTTTTAAAACACTCAGACGAATGCTCGGTGAATAATCATTTGCCGGAAAAAATATTCAGGAGGTATTTACTATGAAAAAAGCAGAATTTGAAAAGTATATGGGTGAACTTTCACCCGAACTGCAGGAAAAAGCAAGACAGTGCAAAGATTTAAAGGAACTGAGCGCTTTGCTTGCTGAAAACGATGTTGAACTCAGCGAGGACGCTTTACAGGCGGTATCCGGGGGATGCACAAAATCAAACGATTATTCTACCGGAACGGTCATGGAATATAAGTGTCCTTTCTGCAAAAGTCAGTTAAAGTACTGGGATTCGGTATTTGAGGGCTGGATTTGTGAAAGAATGTACTGTGACAATCCCTCTTGCCAAAAGTGTAATAACGGACTGCTGTATGTTAATCTCTGGCAAAGCAATCCCAGAACGGTAATGGAATATAATTCCTGAAGAGTAATGTTTGTGATATGCAATACAATATAATAAAATAACGGAGGTATTTATTATGAAAGAAGAAGATCTAAAAAAATACTCGATAGATCTTTCACCCGAATTGCAGGAAAAGGCAAGGCAGTGCAAGACAATGGAGGAACTGCAGACATTTTTTGCAGAGAATGATATAGAATTACCTGAGGAAGTGCTGGATGCTGTATCCGGAGGATGCGGAACGACCCGTGGTCTCAAATGCACGATCTGCGGCGGTAACCCGATGCAATACATTAGAAGTGAACCATGTTATGAAGGTTTTGTCATGGCGATGTTTTACCAATGCCCGAGTTGCAAAAGGATGCATTTTACCGGTCATGTTCCGTGGGATATGCAAATGATATACGGCCCTATCCCTTGCTGATGATCGGAATATAACGCAGCCGGTCATTGCAAGGATTAATAAAATCATAATCATATGAAGTATGTCACAATGAAAAAAGCAGAACTTGAAAAGTACATAGACGAGCTTTCAACTTAAATGCAGGAAAAGGCAAGACAGTGCAAGGATATGCTGGAGCTTAACGCCCGTCTTGCCTAAAATGATGTAGAACTCTCTGATGAGCTTTACAGGCTGTTACATGAGGTTGCAGCGTATCATCGGAAATGTACGATTATGGCGACCTTGTCAGTAGATGAGATTGTACGGAATGTGATCGGCTGCTTCTATACGACGGTAAGTACTATATCAATCCGGTCGGCATATCAACCGTACTTGAAAGACAAGGGCTTATCGAAAATTACAGACAGGGGAATCCCAAAGCGAGTGGTCAATGCTTAAAAGCTGCGGCCACCGCTATTTCTCTAAGATGAATTTCGTGATAACGGGGAAAAGTAACTGTTAATGTCTGCTGAAAACGATCAGCCGTAAAGAACGAATACGGAATGGCTTTTTTGCAGAGCTTGTCGAAAGACAGGGATTTGAAAAATAATGATGAGTGGAGATTTATTCAGTGATTCCTTGAATAAATACTTTCGATGAATAAAAAAACGCATAAATCAAAAATACTCTGGAGGTAATCGTTATGAACATCAATTTCAAAAAAAATGGAAACGAACTCACTGTAGCTCTTGAGGGCAGACTTGATACACTCACTTCTCCTGATCTGGAGGAGGAGCTTGAGGACAAACTGGACGGAATAGAAAAACTTGTTTTCGATCTCGGTGGACTTGAATATATCAGCAGTGCTGGTTTGCGTGTTCTTGTCGGTGCTGCTCAGGTGATGGATGAGCATGACGGAGATATGGTTATCCGCAATCTTTCCGTACCTGTCCGTGATGTATTTGATGTTACAGGATTTTCTGACGCCTTTGACATTGAATA
>CACZSM010000286.1 GCA_902783815.1 uncultured Ruminococcus sp. | reverse complement strand
AGGGAGCTGTCGCCGCAGGCGACTGAGGGAGGGAAACACCAAATTGTATAATTAAGATTGGCAAAAAGCAGGCGCTCCTTGATTGACTGTAGAAAGTGGAAACAATAAGTTATTGGGCGGCACGCCGCCGCAGGCACTGCGCCAAACAAAAATTAATATACTTAGCACGAAATTATGGTATTGACAGGGTTTTTTACTGATGCTATAATAGAGTGTAATTGAGTTTGGGAGGAATAAAGAGATATGATCAGCGGTGCTGAGATTATGGTTAAATGCCTTCAGGAGGAAGGCGTTTCTATCGTTTTTGGATATCCAGGTGCAGTTATCTGCCCCTTTTTTGATTTTTTGTATAAGACGGATATAAAAGCTGTCCTCGTTCGTCAGGAACAGAATGCAGCACATAGCGCAAGCGGATATGCAAGAGCAGCTTCAAAGGTCGGCGTGTGCGTTGCTACATCCGGTCCGGGTGAGCTTAATATGATAACGGGAATTGCTACTGCCTATATGGACTCTATTCCGCTTGTTTGCATTACAGGACAGGTAAGAAGTGATGTGCTTGGCAGAGATGTATTCCAGGAAGCCGATATAACAGGCGCCTGTGAATCATTCGTAAAGCACAGCTACCTCGTTAAGGATACAAGGGATCTTCCCAGGATCTTTAAGGAGGCATTCCATATTGCGGCTACCGGCAGACCGGGTCCTGTGCTTATTGATGTTCCCGTTGATGTTCAGCAGAATGAGATAGAGGAATTCATTTATCCGGATAAGGTGAATATAATAGGTTATAAACCAAGCGTCCACGGACACCCGATGCAGATTAAAAGAGCAGTGGAAATGATACAGAATTCTTCCCGTCCGGTAATATGCGCCGGAGGTGGTGTGCTTACATCAGGCGCAAAACCAAAGCTGCGTGAGTTCGCACAAAAAACTGGTATCCCGGTAGTGTCAACAATGATGGGCATAGGAGTAATGCCGTCTGATGATCCGCTGTATGTCGGTATGCTTGGCTCACATGGAAAAAAAGAAGCAAATGTAACTGTTCATAATGCTGATCTTGTCATACTCTGCGGCGCAAGAGTAGGCGACAGGGCTGTGGCTTCTCCGGATCAGGTGGTCGAACACGCAAATGTTATACATATTGATATAGATCCGGCAGAAATAGGTAAGAATATGAAAACCTCTATCCCGATAGTCGGAGATATGAAAAATGTACTCACTCAGCTCCTTAAGGATATTGAATATACTACTCCGCAGGAATGGCATGATGAGATAAATGGCTGGAGGAAAGAATATGCAAGGGAACCGGAGATCTTTGAGGGCTATGTCGAGCCAAAGTCGTTTCTTGGCAAGCTGTCGTCAAAGCTGCGTCCGAAGGCTATAATTTGCGCGGATGTGGGACAGAACCAGATATGGTGCGCAAATAACTACAGACTGCGTGACGGAAGATTCTTTACTTCCGGCGGTATGGGTACGATGGGATATTCAGTCCCGGCAGCTGTCGGCGCAAAGCTGGCAAGACCTGCAAGAGATGTCGTTGCTGTCTGCGGCGATGGTTCATTCCAGATGTCTATGAATGAACTTGCTACGATCGCTCAGGAAAAACTGAATATAAAGATAATCGTGATGAGAAATACTGTCCTGGGTATGGTACATGAGCTTCAGGATGTACACTATGGCAGCAGATACGCCGTAACGGAACTTGATACTTTTCCGGATTTCGTCAAATTGGCGGAGTCCTACGGCATTGAGGCAAAATTCGTTTCAAGTAATGAGGAAGCCGAAAGGTGTACAGAATATATGCTGAAAAGCGATAAGCCGTTTGTCCTCGTATGCAATGTGCATCCGAAGACATCTTCAAGATAAGGGGGTGCGCCGATATGAAATATACACTTTCAGTTCTGGTTGAGAACCACGCAGGCGTACTTTCAAAGGTGTCGAGTCTTTTTTCACGGAGAGGCTTCAATATCGACAGCCTCGCTGTGGGAATAACAGAGGACAGCAATATCTCCCGTATGACAATAGTTGCAGACGGTGACGAATATATAATTGAGCAGCTTGAAAAACAGCTCAATAAGATCATACCAGTAATAAAGGTTCGTACATATGCCGAGGGCGATTTCATAAGCAGGGAGCTTTCACTGATAAAGGTGAACTGTCCGGCTAAGCAAAGACTTGATATAATGAAGATAGCAGAGCTTATGGGTGCAAAGATAGTGGATGTGTCAGTGAATACAATGACGCTCCAGTTTGCGGATACTCTGGAAAGATTTGAAACTCTTACAGATCTGCTGAAGCCCTATGGCATCAGGGAAATAGTGCGTACAGGTACAGTGGCAATAGAGAAGGAATCTGCTCTTTCAAGAAAATGATGGAAGAGCAATGCAAAGCTATAATTGAGCGATACTTTCTGCCGGAAAGACGGAAAAGCAAGCTCTTTTATATATATTTTTTATTTATATATTTTTATTGGAGGGTATTGAAATGCCAAAAACTTATTATCAGGCAGACTGCGATATCAATGTATTGAAGGGTAAAACAGTCGCAATCATCGGCTACGGCAGCCAGGGACACGCTCACGCTCTCAATCTGCGTGACAGCGGCGTTAATGTTATCATTGGTCTTTACAAGGGCAGCAAGCGCTGGGATCATGTAAAGGAACTGGGCTTTGAGGTCTATACAACAGCTGAGGCAACTCAGAAGGCTGATGTTATCATGATCCTTACTCCGGATGAGAAGCAGGCTGCTATCTTCAAGAACGATATCGAGCCGAATCTTACAGAAGGTAAGGCAATCGCTTTTGCACACGGCTTTAACATCCACTTCCAGCAGATCATTCCGCCTAAGAATGTTGATGTATTCATGATCGCTCCGAAGGCTCCGGGTCATACAGTACGCAGTGAGTATGTTGAGGGCAAGGGCACACCTTCTCTTGTTGCTGTATATCAGGATGTATCAGGCAAGTGCCTTGATATAGCTCTTGCATACGGCGCAGGCATAGGCGCAGCAAGGGCTGCCCTGATGGAGACAACATTCAGGATCGAAACAGAAACAGACCTCTTCGGTGAGCAGGCTGTTCTCTGCGGCGGTGTTACAGCTCTGATGCAGGCAGGCTTTGAAACTCTTGTTGAGGCTGGCTATGCTCCTGAGAATGCTTACTTTGAGTGCATCCATGAGATGAAGCTGATCGTTGACCTTATCTATTCAGGCGGCTTCTCAAAGATGAGATATTCTATCTCCGATACAGCTGAGTTCGGCGATTACGAGACAGGTAAGAGGATCATTACAGATGCTACAAAGGCTGAAATGAAGAAGATCCTTTCTGAGATCCAGGATGGTTCATTCGCAACAAAGTGGATCGCAGAAAACAAGAACGGCAGAGCACACTTCAATGCTATGCGTAAGCTCAAGGCTGAGCATCAGCTTGAGAAGGTCGGCGCAGAGATCAGAAAGATGTATTCATGGAATGCAACAGACGATAAGTATGCTGACTGATATTTGCTGAGAACATAAGGGAAACTACCGGGACCGCATTTGAGTGCTTTCCGGTTTTCAGAGTGTCCCATGAGAAAAAAGCTGCTGTACCCCTGTAAGGGTGCGGCAGCAATTTTTCAATATGCAGTGCGGAGGGCAATCTATGAATATTGAAAAGATGATTAAAGTTGCTCAGATGCAGGAATTGCCTGAGCTTGTACTGAAAAACTGCAGGATAGTCAATGTCTTTACCGGTGAGATCGTCAGCGGAGATATTGCTGTAAGTGAGGGGTATATTGTCGGCGTAGGCGATTATGACGGAATAAAGAATGTGGATGTGGGAGGAAAATATGTACTTCCGGGATTCGTGAATTCCCATGTTCATGTTGAATCCTCTATGGTGACTCCGGAGGTCTATGCCATGGAGGAAATGAAACAGGGTACGACTACTATCATTACTGACCCTCATGAAATAGTAAATGTAGGCGGCGCAGAGGCTATGAAGGAGATCCTTGCTGCTGCGGAAAGATCTGGTATCAACTATTATGTGATGGTTCCTTCCTGCGTACCGGCAACACCTTTTGAACATTCAGGAGCTGTTATGGAGGCGGAGGATCTTGTACAGTTTCTCGATCATCCGAATGTGCTGGGACTTGCAGAAATGATGAATGTTCCGGGTGTGCTTTCGTGCGCCCAGCCTGTGCTTGACAAAATAAAGGCGTTCAGCGGTAAGGTCATTGACGGTCATTTTCCCTGTGGCAGAGGAAAGTCCCTTTGTGGTTATATCAGCGCAGGAGTGATGACAGACCATGAAAGCAGAACATATGATGAAGCTCTTGAAAAACTGAGAAATGGATTAGCTGTGCTTGTACGGGAAGGTTCTGCAAGCCGTAACCTTGACGATATTATCAGTGGAATCGTAGCAAATGGTACGGATACTGGAAATGTCGCTTTCTGCTCGGATGACAAGCACCTTGCGGATATAAGAAAATACGGCACTATACGCTATAACATAAAACGATCTGTGGAGCTTGGTATGGATGCAGTGAAGGCTGTGCAGATCGCTACTATAAATGCTGCAAGAATATATGGTCTTAAGGACATCGGCGCAGTTGCAAGCGGCTATCGTGCGGATATGGTCGTTGTAAATGACCTTCACGATTTTGCTGTGGAGGAGGTTTATAAGGACGGCTGTCCTGTTTCTGAAATGCCTGCACCGGAAATATCATACGGCAGCGCCCTTACAAAAAATGTACATTTTGTCCCTCTGCCGGAGGATGCCTTCGATATCCCGGAAAAGGACAGCTATAGCGTTATTGGTGTCGTTAAAAGACAGATAATTACGAAAAATATTGAAATGACAGCAGAACAATTGAAAAGTGGTCTTGCTGACGGAAGTGTACGCAAAATTGCTGTTGTTGAAAGACATCACGATACCGGACTCCATGCAGCAGCATATATAAAGGGCTATGGTCTGACTCATGGAGCAATTGCAACTACAGTTGCACATGACAGTCATAACATTATAATAGTAGGCGATAACGACAGCGATATGTTTATGGCGGCGGAAGAACTGAAAAGAATAGGCGGCGGATACATTATAGTAAAGGATGGAAAGGTCGAAGGAGAACTTCCGCTGAAATTGGGCGGTCTTATGAGCCTTGAAAGCGCTGATGACTTCATATCCAGTATCAGAACAGTAATCGAAAAGGCTTATTCACTTGGAGTTGATCCTGATATTGACCCGTTTATCACTCTTTCGTTTATGGCTTTGCCTGTAATACCGGAAATAAGAATAACTGACAGCGGATTGTTTGATTCTGTGAAATTCAGCTTTATATGATGTATCATGAAAATAAAAAAACAGGACTGAAATATACTGTTGACCTTTTATCAGCGGCAGGTATTTTTATTCTTGCCGCAAGATATGTCTTTTCTTTATTGTCTGTAAGGCTTTTGCCGGAGGTTCCGTTCAGGGGAATTATTATTTCCCTTATTCTTACCTTCATTACAATGATACCTCCGGCAGCGGCTTGTAAGTTCTATTTCAGAGAAGTAAAATTTTCTGGCAGTAGTACGGGATATGACAGGTTTAAGGCTGTTATAGCCGGTGCAGCAGGCTGTATGACTGTAAACTTTATTATGAATATGTTACCTGTAAAAAGTGAAAATCCTTCCTCCGCTGCCTTCGACAGCGTTGGTGCATTTCTGCTTTCTTTATTGGCTCTGGGTATCGCTCCGGCTGTGTGTGAGGAACTTCTATTCCGTGGGTGCGCCGTGGGTATGACAATTAAATTTGGTGCGACTGAAAGCGTTTTTGTCAGCGCTTTTATTTTCGGTATGTTTCACAGCAGCCCTAAAACTGCCGCTTTCGCTTTTTTGTCAGGTCTTATCCTTGGAATGGTCAGGGTCATTACGGGTAGTACAATAGCTGCTGTGGCTGTGCATCTGATTAATAATATTACTGCTCTATGCGTTTCTGCTGTGGGGGCTTTTGTGTCAGTCAGTACAGGGAAAATTGCTTTCTATGCCGTTGGAGTATTATCTGCAGCGGTGGCTTTTGTGTGTATCTTGCGTTCCTACAGAATAATAAAGAGTGTTTTTGGTTCGCTCAGTTCTGATAATATCAGGGAAATTTTGAAAAGTCCGGGGCTATGGCTGTTTACTGCGTCAGCTTTGACTGCAATGCTTTTCTGAAAGGCGGATTATATGAATGTTGATGAAATTATGATGCTCGCTGCTCTTGAGGAAGCTAAAACAGCTTATGAACAGGGTGAAGTGCCTATCGGCGCTGTCGTTACAAAAAATGGCGAAATCGTCGGAAAAGGACATAATAGAAGAGAATTCGGTAAAAATGCTCTCTATCACGCTGAAATAGAGGCTATAGACAGCGCCTGTAAAAAACTTGGGGGATGGAGATTGTGGCAGTGCGAATTGTTCGTTACTATGGAGCCTTGCCCTATGTGCGCCGGCGCTATTATTAATTCACGGATTAAAAGAGTTGTCTTTGGCTGCCGTGACCTTAAAGCTGGGTCTGTTGGCTCTGTCGTGAACCTCTTTGAATTGCCTTTTAACCATAAACCTCTCTATGTCGGCGGCGTCCTTGAAAAGGATTGTGCCGATATCTTGACTCGATTCTTTAGAGAATTGAGAAAAAGAAACCTCTAAAACCTCCTTATGTATGTCAATAGCTATAATTAAGCTCAAGAAGCTGCGCAGGAGAAACAATGACAGCGCAGACACTGCGCCAGAAAGAGAGAATAGATAATAATGAATAATGAATAGTTAATAATATTTCCTATCTAAAGTATGCACCCCCATGTCAGGAAAGTTAGACCGCGCTCGACCAATTTTCGTTTGCTGGTCAGAGCGGAGCGCAGCGAGCGACTATCGCGAAATTGT